>CAZNSS010000295.1:0-5333 GCA_964575465.1 uncultured Holophagales bacterium
GGAAAGGACGACCCTCGCCGTCGTCCTCGGCGAGGATCCGGCGGGGCGCGACGCGGTGGACGGGCTGGTTCTCCTGGCGGTGGCGGTGGCCCTGGGCGCCCTGGCGCTCGGCGGGCGTGGTGCCCTGGCGCTGTCGCGGCCGCTCGAGGATCTCGTCGCCGCGGCAGAGCGCGTCGGCGCCGGAGAGGCGCCGGGACCGATCCGGATGCCCGACACGGTCGACCTGGCCCGGCTCGTCGAGGCTTTCGGGACGATGTCCGCGCGTGTCCGCGAACGGACGGAGCTCCTCGAACGGGAGAGGGAGGCCGCGGTGAGCGTCCTCGGGAGCCTGACGCCGGCGGCCGTCCTTTTCCGCGAGGAGGACGGGCGCGTCCTGTACGCGAACCCCGCCGCGGACGCCCTCCTCCCGGCCGGGACGCTCCTCTCCCGAAGGCTCTCGCCCCCGAGCTTCGCGCCGGTGGTCGCAGCGCTGAAGCATCCGCGGCCCTACGAGACGAGGGTCTCCCTACCCGTCGACGGCGGGGAAACGGTCCTCCGCGTCGTCGTCGCGGACATGCCGGCCGACGCCGAGGGGAGGCGGACGGTCCTTCTCCTCGAGGACCTGACGGACTTCACGCGGGCCGAGCGTCTCGAGACCTGGGTGGAGGCCGCGCGGGCCGTCGCCCACGACATCAAGAACCCCCTCACGCCGATCCGGTTGACGGCGGAGAGGCTCCTCCGCAGCACCGTCCGCGGAGATCATCCCGACCCGACGAAGGTCGCGGAAGCGGCCTCGACGATCCTCCGGCAGGTGGACCTCCTGACCGAGAGGACGGGCCGGCTCTCGCGCTTCGCGAGCCCCTCGGCGCCCGAGCGAACCCTCCTCGCGGGCGAGGACCTGGCCGCCCTTCTCGGAGAGGTCGCTTCGGACTTCTCCGCGCACCCGACCGTGCGGGTCTCCTGGAAGGCGGAGGCGGACCTTCCGAGCCTCTCCGTCGACCGGTCGCTTCTCAGGGACGCCGTCTCGAACTTCGTCCTGAACGCCGTCGAAGCGCTCGAGGCGCGGGGCGGGAGCGTCGAGGTCGTGGCGCGGCCGCTGGCCGGGGAGCGAGAGGGCCGCGCCGTCGAGATCGCCTGCGAAGACGACGGGCCGGGCGTTCCCGAAGCCGACCTGCCGCGCCTCTTCGACCCTTCCTTCTCCACGAAGTCGCGGGGCTCGGGGATGGGGCTCGCGGCGGCGCGGCGCGCGGTGGAGGAGCACGACGGGCGCCTGTTCGCAGAGCGCTCGGTCCGGGGAGGCCTCCGGATCGGTTTCGTCCTGTCGGCCCCGGGCCGCTGATATGATTTTCCCATCATGTCCTCTTTGACGAAGCCCGGGCGCCTCGCCGCCGTCGGTCTCATCCTGCTCGGCGCTCTCTCAGCGGGCGCGTGCAAGAAGGGTCTTCCCCTCATCGGCCGGTCGGCTCCGGCGACTCAGTCCCGCGGAGACGCGCTCTTTCTCGCGGAGGCCCCCGCGGTCGTCCCCGAAGATCTCGGCCCCGAGTTCGACGCGATGGGGATCCGCAGGCTCTACGTCGCCGCGGCGTCGCTGAGCGGTGGAGGAAAGATCACGCCGTTCCCCCCCCCTCCGTCGTCGATCCAGCGGCCGGTCGTGCTCGTCCTGATGGGCGAGCCCGGGGCCGCGGGAGGGCTCAAGGGGGGCCAGCCCGAGGTGCTGGGGGAGGCCTGGGCCAACGGTGCACAGAAGCTCGTCGCAGAGGCGAAGAGCTGGGCCCAGGTATCGGGAGTCCACCTCCACGTCTTCCCCGAGCCGGCGGACGCCCTCGCGCTCGGTAAGGCGCTCTCGGTGCTGAAGAAGCGACTGCCGGGCATGACCGTCTCGGTCACCCTCAGGGCAGGGGCGCCCGCCGAGACGTGGAAGCCGCTCGAAGGGGCTGCAGACGAGGCTCTCGTCCTGTCCTTCGGACGCCGGCCGGAGACGGGCGACCTCTTCGTCCGGGAGATGACCGAGGAGGAGGCGAAGTCGTTCCCTATCCCCTTCAGGCTGCTCGTCGTTCCGGGCGGCTACGGCGTCGCGGGAACGGGCTCGAAGGCGCGTCGCCTCGCCGACAGCGAGATGGACAAGCTGTCGGAAGACCGGAACCTCGACTTCGACTTCGCGGCGGTCCTCTCGAGCGATCCCGGCAGCATCTACAACTTCAAGCCCCGGGCGGGGTACGAGAAGGCGCCGAACCTCCTCTCGGACGACGGGGGCCGTGCCCGCTTCGACATCCTCCCGTTCGCCGACCTCGTCCGGCTCGTCTCCGCGAGCTCGCGCTGGAGCGCGGCCCGTCTCGCGGGCAGGGTCTTTCTCGTCGACGGCGTTCCGCGCGACGGCCACCTGGCGGGCTACCCGGCGATTCGCGCGCTCCTGACGGGAAAGCCGTGGGAGCCGAGTCTCCTCGTGGAACCTATCGAGGGGAAGGCGCGCGGGGGCGAGGTCTGGCTTCGCGTCTCGAACCCGGGGCCCACCTCGAGCGAGCTCTCGCGCTTCGGGAACCAGATCACGATCCGCCTCGAAGGAGGCGTCTTCACCGCCCTGGGTGCGGGCGACTTCGACCGTTACGAGATCTTCGCCTCGGCACGCGACATGTCCCAGTCGGCACCCTTCGGCCGCGCGACCGCCTGCCGGCTCTTCGAGAACTTCTTCGGTCCCGAGGAGGCGAACGTGGTGGGGCCGATCCGGGTCGCAGGTGCCCGTCCGCGGGCCTTCATCTCCTACCAGCTCACGCTGCCGGACGGACGGACCCTGACCGGGGCCGAAACCGAGGTCTCGATGACGCCGGCGCCTCCTCCTCCTCCTCCGTCCCCGCAGCCGAAGGCGAAGGCGCAGCCTCCAATCCCGAAGCTGAAGAAACGCTGAGCAGCGGCATCCCGGAGACCCGGCGGAGGGGCGCCAGAGGCGCCTTCCCGTCAGGCGTCCGGCAGGAGCCCGCGCTCGGCGACGACCGCCTCGGCGACCTGGACGGCGAGGAGCGCGCCGGGGCCCCGGAGGTGGTCGGAGGCGAGGAAGAGCTGCCCGGAGGTGTCCGAGGACCTGAGGCGGAGGAGAAGCGCCTCGTCCCGGCCCGCGGCGTCGACGACGCCGGCCGGCCCGTCGACGTCGGGCTCCGCGAACCCTCGTCCCGGGGCGAGGAGGGCCGCACGGAGATCGTCGGCCGCGGGCGCCACGCCGTCGAAGCGAATTTCGAGCCGGAGCGTCGTCCCGTGGAAGACCCCGGTCCGGGCCGAAAGGACGACGACGGGAAGCTCCCGCCCCAGAAGGGCCTGGACGTCCCCCGCCACGCGCGCTTCGAACGCCCTGGCGTCGGAGGGCGGGTAGACGTTGAAGGCGCTCTGTACGCCGAGACGGTCCTTCGGGACGCTTCGGAACGAGGCGATCGCGATCGCCTGCTGGAAAAGCTCGTCGAGGGCTTCCTTCCCGAGGTCGCTGGCCGGGCGGTCGATCGCCACCGTCACGGCGGAGACGTGGCTGAGGGGCTCGCATGCCGCGACGGCGTCGGCAAGGACCGACGCGGCCGGCTCGCGCAGGACGAAGAGATCCCCGGCGGGGAGCGGGGAAGGGAGGGTGCCGCGGACGGCGTCGACGAAGGCCCCCGCGGCCCTCTGTCCGGAGAGGTCGATGGCGAGGCAGCCGTCCGGCGCCCGGACGGCGAGGAACCTCGCGGTGGACTCCGGCGGGCCGCAGAGGAACGCGATCTGGCAGCCCAGGAGGCCGTCCGGCCCGAGAGGTGAGACGAACGCGGCCTCGCCGTCGTCGTCGGCCAGGAGGCCGGAGGAAGGGTCCCCGGTGTGGAACAGGTGGACGTGGGCGGCCGGGAACCCGCGCTCCCGGAGCACGGCCTTGACGTCCCGCCCCACGAGCGACTCGGGGTCGACGACGGCGACGGAGAGGCCGATCAAGCGGTTCCGCCCGTGGGGGGCACGCGGCGGGGGAAGAGCGCCGTGACGAGGCGGACCGTCGGGGCCGAGAGGGCGTAGACCACGGCCAGCCCGGCGAGACAGACGTCCGGGCGCCAGGCCGCGACGGCCGCGACGAGGAGGCCGAGGAGCGGGACGAGCCGCACCGAGCGGCGCGAGCGCAGGTCGACGTCCTTGAAGGAGCGGTAGCGGAACGTCGAGACCATGAGGAACCCGAGAACGAGCGTGACGACCAGGAACGCGGACGCGATCCTCGGGTCGGGGAGCGGCTCGGGGAGGACCCAGATGAGCCCGCAGAGAGCGCCCGCCGCCGCGGGGATCGGGAGCCCGACGAACCACCTCTTGTCGACGACGTTCAGCTGGACGTTGAACCGCGCCAGGCGGCAGGCGCCGCAGACGAGGAAGAGGAACGACACGAGGAGCCCGAGCCGTCCGTAGACGGAGAGTCCCCAGTGGTAGACGAGGAAGGCCGGCGCGAGGCCGAAGGAGAGGACGTCGGCGAGCGAGTCGAGCTGTTCCCCGAACGCGGACGTCGAGCCCGTCATCCGGGCCACCCGGCCGTCGAGCGAGTCGAGGAAGCCGGCGAGGAACAGCAGCCCCGCGGCGAGGTCGAAGCGGCCGTGGACCGAGGCGTCGAGGGAGAGATAGCCGCAGAAGACGTTCCCGACCGTGAAGAGGGCCGGGATGACGTAAACGCCGCGGCGTACGCCGCGGCGCTGAACCTCGCTGGAGGTTCCGTTCATGGCCGTGTCGACGGGACCGTACCTGTCGAGCGCGAGCCGGCCCTAATGGGACGCTCCGACGCGGGCCCTGTGCTCACGGGCGATCTCCTCCATCCGGTCCTTCACCATCAGCTTCTGCTTCTTCAGCCGCTTCTCCTCGCCCTCTTCGTCGGACGAGAGGAACGTCTTCGACGCCAGCTCGGCGAGCCGTTTCTCGAAGTCGTGATGGGTTCGGACGAGGTTTCGGAACTCCTCGTGGGTCTGGGCCAGCTCGCGCTTCAACTCTTCGGTCAGAGTCGGCATGAACACCTCCTCGAAGTGGATTTCGAAAGAGCCGCAGCGAGTCTCCCTTTTTCGAAGGGCGAGAGTCAAGGCGAAGCGGACGGAGGGGCGAGGAAGAGCGACATGACGAGGGCGTCCTCGCCGTCCGCGTAGTACTGCGAGCGCCGGCCCACCTCCCGGAACCCGAGCGACACGTAGAAGTTGCGTGCCGGAACGTTCGACGGGCGGACCTCCAGGTAGATCTCCTCGGCCGCGATGCGGGCGGAGAGGTCGAAGACCGCCTGCATCAGGAGCCGGGCCACACCCTGCTTCCGCCAGGCGGGGTCGACGGCGATCTTGTTGACGTGGATCTCGCCCCCCGCGAAGGCGCAGAAGACGTAGCCGGCGAGG
>CAZNSS010000296.1:0-5297 GCA_964575465.1 uncultured Holophagales bacterium
GGGGCGGGAACCGCGGGCGCCGTCGCGGCGGGAGCCGCCGCGCTCACCGTCGCGGGAGCCGCGGACTCCGCCGGCACGGGCTCCACAAGGCCCGGCTCCTCGAAGTCCGCCTCCTCCGCGAGGCTCGCCGCGGAGAACGCTCCGCAGAGCTTCCCCTGCAGCGTGAGGACCATCCCGGCGAAGTAGACGAAGACCGGGATGAGCGAGTTGAGGGCGAGCTTCGGGTTGATCGGGAGGAGAGCGAAGAAGACGGGGAAGACGATCGCGAAGACCGCCAGCGGCGGTCCGTACGTCCCCGCCAGGACGAGGAACAGCTCTCCGATCCTTCCCCCGAAGAGCGTCCCCCAGAGTCCGGGAGAGAAGGTCTCCCCGAACCCGGGGGCGGCGACGGCGACCGCGAGGAACGCGAAGGCGAGGACCACCCCCAGAGCCGCCCAGAACGAGAGGAGGATCGGAATTTTCGGGAGCCCGAACGGGACGAGGCCGAGCGCGGGCATGCCGGCGGGGGCCTCGGGCTCTCCCTTCAGGAACGCCCAGGCGACGAACGGAAGCGCCCAGACGACCCAGAGGACGAGGAGCCGGGCGGCCACGAGGAACGTCCCGGACCACGGCCCCGCCGTGCCGGAGAAGAGCCCCCCCTCCACGTCCCCCGCGATCCCGAGCTGGGCGAACCGGGAGACGAAGACGAGGACCGTCGCTCCCCAGAGGAGAAAGGCCGTCGCGCTGGCGCCCGGGGAGCGAGGGCCGACCGATCCGAGGAGAACGACGAGGCCCGCGGGCAGGATCGCGAGGAGCCCCGTGAAGAGGGAGACGATCGAGAACGAGTCGAGGACGATTCCCCCGGAAACGCGCGGGAACGTCGTGCGGCGGCCCATGAGACCTCCTGCCCCCCCGCGGGGAGCCCGGGGTGGCTTCCAGTTGGTGCCCCCATTCTAGGCGGGTTGTCCCCGGGGCATCTGCTATAAAGCCCATCTCCGCAAGGATCGAGAAAGGGAGAGACTCCGATGAAGCTCCGTTCGACCCTCGTCCTCTTCGCCGCGGCCCTCGCCGCCCCCGCCCTCGCGCAGTTCGAAGCCCCCCAGCCGAGCCCGAAGGCGACCCTCGCCCAGAGGATCGGCCTGACGGACGTGACCCTCTCCTACAGCCGCCCGAGCGTGAAGGGGCGCGCCATCTGGGGCGACCTCGTCCCGTACGACAAGCCGTGGCGGACCGGGGCGAACGCCGCCACGACGATCACCCTCTCCGACGACGTCACCGTCCAGGGCCAGAAGCTCGCGGCCGGCACCTACTCCATCGTGACGATCCCCGGCAAGGACGAGTGGACCGTCGTCTTCAACAGCGACACGAAGCTCTGGTGGGAGACGGAGTACGACGCCGCCAAGGACGCCCTCCGCGTCAAGGCGAAGCCCGAGGCGGTCCCGATGCTCGAGACCCTCCGGATCGACTTCCCCACCGTCTTCCCGACGGGCGCCGTCCTCGCGATCGAGTGGGAGAAGGTCCGGGTGCCGGTGACGATCAGCGTCGACGCCGACGCGAAGATCCGCAAGCAGCTCGCCGCCGCGGAGACGGCTTCCTGGCAGGCACCGATGATGGCAGCCCGCTACTGGTTCGACCAGAAGGCGAACCGCGAGGAGGCCTGGAAGCTCCTCGAGAAGTCGATCTCCACGAACCGGAACTACGTGAACGTCTCCCGCAAGGCCCGCGTCCTGGCCGACGAGGGAAAGCTCGCCGAGGCCGTGAAGGCCGGCGAGGAGGCCCTCTCCCTCGCCAGGACCGACCCGGCGAAGCCGAACGTCACGGCGTTCGAGAAGACCGTCGCCGAGTGGAAGGCGAAGGCGAAGTAGGCTCCCGGGCACTCCCGGAACCGTGAGACGCGGGCCGCAAGGCCCGCGTCTCGCCGGCCAGGCCGTCACGCGCCCCGGACGCAGTTCCGGCCCAGGCTCTTGGCCCGGTAGAGGGCTTCGTCCGCCGCCCGGAGGAGCTCCTCGGGGTCGTCCGCGTCGCTCGTGGCCACGCCGAGGCTCGCCGTCAGGGTCAGTGCCCGTCCCTCGACCGTCATCGGCCGGGATCCGACGAGGAGCCGGATCTGGTCCGCCCGCTCGATCGCGGCGTCGTGTTCACACTCGGGCAGGAGGACGAGGAACTCCTCGCCGCCGTACCTGCCCACGGCGTCGTACGGCCGGATCCCGGAAGCGAGGCGGCGGGCGACCTCGCGGAGCGCTTCGTCCCCGGCGAGGTGGCCGTACCTGTCGTTCACGAGCTTGAAGTGGTCGAGGTCGACCATCAGGGCGGAGAACGTCTTCCCCTCGCGACGGGCCCTGTGGTGCTCCCGCTCGAGGATCCCGAGGATCGCGCCCCGATTCCAGAGCCCGGTCAGGGAATCGTGGCTGGCGAGGGCGCGCTGGGCCTCGCGGGCGCTCACCAGCTCCGCCTGGAGGTCGGTGATCCGCCGCCCGGCCCGCAGGCGAACCTCGAGCTCCTGCTTGTCGAAGGGTTTCCGGAGGTAGTCGTCCGCCCCGGCGCTCAGCCCCTCGACGACGTCTTCCTTCCGGTCGTTGGCGGTCAGGAGAATGACGTAGACGTAGGGCTCGACCGCCTTCTGCCGCAGCTTCCGGCAGACCTCGATACCGCTCAGCCCCGGCATCTCCCAGTCGAGGATCGCGAGGACGGGAACGTCCTTCCCCTGGAGCGCCCGCCACGCCTCGGCGCCGTCGGAGCACGAGACGGCTTCGTACCCCCAGCCCGACACGAGGTGCCCGAGCAGCCGTCGCATCATGGAGCTGTCGTCGGCGATCAGGACCTTCGTCGGGGCGCTCGTCGCGGAAGCCAAGTCGGGTGCTCGACCTTCCAGGCTCAGGCCCCGGACGCCGGTGAGGAGAGCAGCTCGACCACTCTGTTCACCAGCGGACTTCCATCCAGGACCTTCAGGACGAACTCGTCGGCCCCGGAGGCCATGGCGTCGTAGCGGGCTCCGGAGTCCTTGAAGATGTTCGAGTGCATCACGATCACGGGCCGGCCCTCGACCTTGAGCTTCGCGAGCTCGGCGCAGACCGCCCGTCCCTCCATTCCCGGCATCAGGCTGTCGACCACGATCACGTCGAACCGGGAGGCCGCGGCCAGGGCGATCCCGCTCGGGCCGTCCGCGGCAGTCTCCACGGTCACGCCCTTCTCCTCGAGGTGCATCTGGAGGAGGCGCCGCACGACCCTCGAGTCGTCGATGATCAGGACGCAGCCGAGGCTCGCCGCGGGCTCGGGACCACGCTCGTCGATCATGGCGTTCTTGGATTCTATGCCCCGTGTACCATCCGCCCCACGCTGGCGCCATGCCCGAGACCGTACGGCCGGCGCCCGCTCGACGTTCTCCGTGCGCATTCGCGCTGCGGAATCCTGTAGCGCCCGCCAATGGCGGCTGCTGCCCGCGGCATCCCGAATCCGTGAAATCTCCGGAGCTCTCAGAGGTCGGGCGTGTAGCCCTCGCGCGACTGGAGTCCCCACCGGCCCTCGTCGCGGAAACGGAGCCGGATCCGCTCGGCCGCGTCGGCCTCGGCCGCGAGGGCCTTCACGCACTCGCGGTCGAAACTCCTGCCGGCCCTTTCGACGAGGTAGCCGAGCGCGTCCTCCGGGCTCCAGGCGTCCTTGTAGGGCCGCGCGCTCGTGAGGGCGTCGAAGACGTCGGCGACCGCGACGACGCGGGCCTCGATCGGGATCTCCTCCCCGGCGAGGCCGTCGGGGTAGCCGCTGCCGTCAACCGCCTCGTGGTGCCGAAGGACGATGTTCCTTAAGAGACCGGCGTTCGGGAAGCCCTCGAGGCCCAGCTCGCCGAGGATGTCGTCGACGATCGTCGCGCCCTTCCGCGCGTGCGTCTTCATCAGCTCGAACTCGTCGTCGTCCAGCCGCCCCGTCTTCAGGAGAATCCGGTCCGGTATCGCGACCTTGCCGATGTCGTGGAGCGGGGCGAACAGGAACAGGTACTCGATGAACTCGTCGGCGAGCCCGTCGCCGAGGGCGAGCCTCCGGGCGACGAGGCGCGCGTAGCGGGACATCCGGTCGAGGTGCGCCCCCGTCTCGGGGTCGCGCTCGTGGGTGACCCGCGAAGCGACCCGGACCGCCGTGCCGAGCGTCCGGAGCGACGTCAGGCCGTGGAGGAGGATGAGGGCGATCAGCTGCCCGTACACCCGCAGCTTCTCCACGACCGACGTCGTGAAGTGGGCGGGGCTGCGGGAGTCGAAGAAGAGGAAGCCCGCGAGGACCCCGTTGTCGTAGAAGGGAACCGTGTAGCTCGACCGGTAGCCGAGCTCGAGGAGCCGGCGGCTGTGCTCGTGGTCGGAGCCCGAGAAGACCGACAGGTCGTCGATCACTCGGGCCTGGCGATCGCGGGCGACCTCGACGAGGGACGGGACGTCCTCCAGCCGGGCGTCGTAGTGGACGAGGGGGCTCTCGCCGTCCGTGCTGTGGACGAACGTCTTCAGGACGCCCGTCTTCGGATCGTGGAGGGCGGCCGCGACGCGGTCGATTCCGGCGATCTCCCTGAGGAGGCTCCGGTGCAGCGACTCGAGATGCGGCTTGACGTCCCAGGGCGAGCAGCTGATCGGCATCACGCCAGACTGGACCTCGACGCCCGAAACGGTATCACGGGGCCGGGCGTGCTCCTACGCGGTAGCGGGCTCGGCCCGCGGCCCGGTGAAGGCCGTCACCGCGAGAGCGACGAGGGCCACCACGGCGCACCCGATCGCGTTGAGCCAGAGGAAGCCGAGGTCCGCGAAGGCGAAGCAGGCGAGGACCGTCGCCTCGCCGGCGAGCGCCCCCCAGAGCGTCGCCGTCGCGCCGACCCTCTTCAGGTAGAACGCCACGAGGAAGACGCCGAGGATCGTCCCGTAGAAGAGCGACCCGAGGACGTTCACCGCCTCGATGAGCGTCCCGAGCCGGCTCGCGTACTGCGCGAAGCCGACGGCAAAGAGGCCCCAGAAGACCGTGACCGCCTTCCCCACCTGCACGTAGTGGGCGTCGAGGGCATCCCTCTTCAGGAGCCTCAGGTAGACGTCGACGACCGTCGTCGTCGAGAGCGCGTTCAGCTCGGCAGCCGTCGACGACATCGAGGCCGCGAAGACGGCGGCGAGGACCAGGCCGACGACGCCCGGCGGCAGCACCTCGAGAACGAACCTCAGGAAGACGTAGTTCGCGTCGCGGCCGTCCGCGCCCGGGCGCGTCTCCTTCACGAGGCGCGAGACGTCCGCCCGGACGGCCCCGAAGCGGGAATCCGCCGCCTCGAGCGCCGCTCCCGCGGCCTCGCGCGCGGC
>CAZNSS010000297.1:0-5288 GCA_964575465.1 uncultured Holophagales bacterium
ACTACCACAAGGTCCGCGAGATGTACGAAGGGGCCTTCTTCGGCGAGGTCTCGATTCTGACCGGCAAGCCGCGAAGCGCGACGATCACCGCGGCGACGGCCTGCGAGCTCCTCGCCCTCGACCGGGCCTCGCTCGACGAGATCACGGAACGGCAGCCGAACGTCCTGACGATCCTGAAGCACTTCTGCGAAGCGCGCTACGGGAGCGCCGACGAGCAGCAGATCCGCAGGGGCGACACGAACCCGGGAATCGTCCGGGCGCTGCACACGACCTGAAGCGCCCGACGCCCCCGCGGCACGACGCACCCCGCCGTGAGCCGGGCACACGACCGCCGTCCGGGCGGACGGCGGTGCCAGGCGATATCTACAGCTTCTCGACGACGAACGGGAGCGGGGCCTCGGCCCCCGCGGCCTCCCCGACCTCGAAGCAGGCCGCGACGCGCGCGAGGAATCCCTCGGGAAGCGTGGTGTTCGGCCCGAGCTCGACGACGAGGAGCGGCTCCCCCGCCGCCACGGCGTCGCCGGTCTTCTTCAGGACGCGGAAGCCCGAGGCCGGGTCGACGACGTCGTCCTTGCGGGCGCGGCCGCACCCGATCTCGATCGAGAGGAGCCCCATCTCGCGCGTCGCCGTGCGGCGGATCGTTCCGCCGGCCGCCGCCTTCACCTCGTGCCGGGCGGCGGGCTGCGGGAGAAGCGAGAGGTCGTCGCAGACGGCCGGGTTGCCGCCCTGCTCGGAGATGACCCGCGCGAACGTCTCGAGCGCCGTGCCGTCCTGGAGCGCGGCGTTGAGGCGCTTCCGGGCGTCCTTCGCCGACTCCGTCACCCCGGCGGCGACGAGGAGGTCCGCCCCGAGGAGGAGGACGTTCTCGCGCAGGTCGGCCGGCCCGTCTCCCCGGAGGAGGCGGATCGACTCCTCGACCTCGTTCGCGTTCCCGACGGCCACCCCGACGGGACGGTCCATCGCCGTGACGTAACCGCTCGCCTTCCGGCCCGTGGCGCGGGTCGTGTCGACGAGGGCGCGGCCGAGGACGTGCGCGTCCTCCGGCTTCTGCATGAAGGCGCCGTTACCGGTCTTCACGTCGAAGACGACCGCGTGGGCGCCCGTCGCGAGCTTCTTCGAGAGGATCGACGCGGTGATGAGCGGGATCGACTCGACCGTTCCCGTCACGTCGCGAAGGGCGTAGAGGCGCCGGTCGGCGGGGGCGACCGTGTCGGTCGCGGCGATGAGCGCGCAGCCGACCGACCCGAGGAGCCGGTCGAAGGCCTCGCGCGACTGGCCGGTGACGAACCCGGGGATCGCCTCGAGCTTGTCGAGCGTCCCGCCGGTGTGGCCGAGGCCCCGCCCCGACATCATCCCGGTCTTCACGCCGCAGGCGGCCAGGAGCGGCGCCAGGACGAGCGTCGACTTGTCGCCGACGCCGCCGGTCGAGTGCTTGTCGGCGACGAAACCGTGGGGCGAGAGGTCCCACGTGTCGCCCGACCGCATCATCGCGAAGGTGAGGGCCGCCGTCTCGGCGGTCGTCATGCCGCGGCAGCAGATCGCCATGAGAAGCGCCGCCGCCTGCTCGTCCGTGACGCTCCGGTCGGTCACGCCGTCGACGAAGTCCTGGATCTCCACGTCCGACAGCTCTCCGCCGTCGCGCTTCTTGACGATCGTCCGTACGATGAGGCTCATTTCTTCTCCGCGCTCTCCTCGAGCGACTTCAGGACTTTCCCTCTCCACTCCTTCGCCGCGGCGAGGACCCTCGCCTCGTCGAGCGTCGTCACGCGGCGGCCGTCCCACAGCACCTTTCCGTCGACGACGGTGAGGGAGACGTCGCCCGCGCGGGAGGCGTAGACGACGGTGGACGGGAGGTCGAAAACGGGCTGGGCGTGGGCGTTCCCGAGCTCGACGACGATCAGGTCGGCCCTCTTGCCCGGCTCGAGCGAGCCGACGAGGCGGTCGAGGCCGAGGGCCTTGGCCCCGTCGACCGTCGCCATCCGGAGGAGCTCCGGCGCCGCGAGCGGCGTCGGGTCGAGCGCCGCCACCTTCGCGAGCTTTCCGGCGAAGTCCATCGCGTCGAGCATGTCGAGGTCGTTGTTCGAGCCGGCGACGCCGTCCGTGCCGAGGGCGACGACGACGCCCGCCCTCCGAGCGGCGGCGACCGGTGCGATCCCCGAGCCGAGCTTCATGTTCGACTCGGGGTTGTGCGAGAGGCTGACCTTCCGCGCCGCCAGGAGCGCGAGGTCGTCGGCCGAGAGCCATACGCCGTGGGCGATGCAGACGCGAGGACCGAGGACGCCGAGCTCGTCGAGCCACGCGACGGGGCTCTTCCCGTGCTTCTCGCGGATCTCCTTCTGCTCGTCCCAGGTCTCCGAGACGTGGGTCAGGAGCGGGGCGCCGAACTCCTCGGCGAGCGACTTCGCGGCGAGGAGCGTCTCCCGGCTGCAGGTGTAGGGGGCGTGCGGCGCGATCGCCGCCGTCACCCGCGGGTGCCCCTTCCACTTCTCGAGGAAGGCCCGGGTCACCTTCTTCGACTCCTCGAGGTCCGCGTGTCCCGGCGCCGGGAAGTCGAGCCACGTCTCGCCGAGGACGCCGCGGAGGCCGGCGCGGTCGACGGAGGCCGCGACGTCCGACTCGTAGTAGTACATGTCGGCGAACGTCGTCGTCCCGCCCCGGATCATCTCGAGGCAGGCGAGGTCGGTCCCGGCTCTCACGAACTCCGGCGAGACGTTCTTCGCCTCGGCCGGAAAGATGAACTTCCGGAGCCAGTCCATGAGGGGCTGGTCGTTCGAGAGGCCGCGCAGGAGGTTCATCGCGGCGTGCGTGTGCGTGTTGACGAAGCCCGGGAGGAGCACCCCGCCCGTTCGGACGATCCGCTGCTTCGGGAGGTACGCGGCGTCGATCGCCGCGGGGTCTCCCAGGGCGAGGATCTCGCCGCCCGCAACCGCGACGGCGGTCTCCCCGCGCACGGTGAACCCGGCGTCCATCGGGAGCGCCGAGCCCGCGACGACGACGAGGTCGCAGGGCGCCTTCTTCGCCGGCGTGCCCGTTCCTGCCGCGGCGGCCGGGAGGGAGAGGAGGAGGGAGAGGAGGAGTGCCCGGCGCATCTCGCGGGCCCTCACAGCTCGAACGCGCGCGGGATCAGCGTCGCGAGGGTCGTCTCCTCGACCTTTCCCCCGGTCGTCGCCATCACGACGGCGATGTCCCGGCACTGGTCCCAGAGGACCTGGCGGCAGGCGCCGCAGGGCGAGGTCGGCTCGTCGGCGCCGGTCACGACGGCGACGGCGCGGAACGCGCGGACCCCTTCCGAGATCGCCTTGACGACGGCCGTCCGCTCCGCGCAGATCGTCAGCCCGTAGCTGGCCGACTCGACGTTGCAGCCGCCGAAGACGCGCCCGTCCTCGGCGAGGAGCGCCGCGCCGACGTGGAAGTGGGAGTAGGGGGCGGCGGCCTTCTCGCGCGCCGCGGCCGCGGCCGCGACGAGTGCGTCGCGCTCGGCGGGGGTCAGGGACTTCTCCGCCACGGCGTCACCTTCTCCCTCTGCGGGAGACCTTCGCCGGCTTCCTGCCCTTCGCGGCCGCCTTCGTCGGGGCTTTCGCCTTCGCGGCGGGCCTCGACGCCTTCCGCGGGGCCACGACGACGAGCCGGTCGGGCGAGCGCCCCTCCCCGACGGCGGCCACGAGGGCCGTGAGGAGCCGCACGAAGCGGTCCTTGACCCGCCGGGTCGTCTCGAGCACCTCGTCGTGTCGGAGCGGCTGCTTCAGCACCCCCGCCGCCATGTTCGTGATGCAGGAGATCCCGAGGACGCCGACCCCCATGTGCGAGAGCGCGATCACCTCGGGGACCGTCGACATCCCGACGGCGCTCGCGCCGAGGGCGCGGAACGCGCGGATCTCCGCGGGCGTCTCGTAGGACGGGCCGGTGACTCCGACGTAGACCCCTTCCTCGAGCGGGACGCGGATCCGCTTCGCCACCGCCTTCGCCAGCTTCCGGAGGTCGGCGCGGTAGGCGTCGGACATGTCGGGGAAGCGGGCGCCGAACGTCTCGTCGTTCGGCCCTATGAGCGGGTTCGTGCCGAAGAGATTGACGTGGTCCGAGATGAGCATCAGGTCGCCGGCCGAGAAGGCCGTGTCGATCCCGCCCGCGGCGTTCGTCACGATGACGTCCCGGCAGCCGAGGAGCCCGAGCACGCGGGCCGGCGTGACGACCGCCGACATCGGGTGCCCCTCGTAGAAGTGGATCCGCCCCGAGAGGACGACGAGCGGGACTCCCCCGAGCGTGCCGGCCACGAGCGTCCCGGCGTGCCCGACGACGGCCGAGGCCGGGAAGCCGGGGATCTGCGCGTACGGGATCTCGAGCCGGTCCTGGACCGCGGAGGCGAAGTCGCCGAGGCCCGACCCGAGGATGACGCCGACGACGGGCGGGACGGGGATCCGCGCCCGGAGGAACTCGACGGTCTCGGCGAAGCGAGCGTCCATCTTGGTCTCCTTCCGTTCAGCCGAGGAGGATGCCGGCGATCGTCGCGCTCATGAAGGTGGCGAGGGAGCCGGCGAGGAGGGCCCAGAGGCCGAGGCGCGCGATGTCGCCCTTGCGGGACGGGGCGAGCCCGCCGATGCCGCCGATCTGGATTCCGATCGAGGAGAAGTTCGCGAAGCCGCAGAGGGCGAACGAAGCGATGAGCCGCCCCTTGGCCGTCCACTCGGACATCGGGATCTTCGTCATCTCGGCGTAGGCGACGAACTCGTTGATGACGGTCTTGAAGCCGATGAGGCGGGCGACCTTCGAGCAGTCGACGGACGGGACGCCCATCACCCACGCGAGCGGCCAGAGGAGCTTCGAGAAGAGCCACTGGAGGGAGAGCGTCGTCGCCGGGTCGACGCCGGGGCCGGGCGCCGGGAAGCCGATGTAGGTCCCGGCCCAGCCGAGGAGCCCGTTGAAGAGCGAGACGAGGGCGATGAAGGCGATCAGCATCCCGACGATGTTGATGGCGAGCGAGACGCCCTGGGAGGCGCCCGACGCGGCCGCCTCGATGACGTTCGCCTGCTCGTGCTGGATCTTCACGTGGACGGCTCCCGCCGTGGCCGGCTCCTCGGTCTCGGGACGGAGGAGCTTGGCGATGACGATCGTGGCCGGAGCAGCCATCACGGACGCGGTGATGAGGTAGTTCGCGGGGACTCCCATCGCCGCGTAGGCGAGGAGGACCGCCCCCGAGATGTGGGCCATGCCGCCCGTCATCATCGTCATGAGCTCCGACATCGTCATCTTCGGGATGTAGGGCGCGACGATGATCGGCGCCTCCGTCTGCC
>CAZNSS010000298.1:0-5288 GCA_964575465.1 uncultured Holophagales bacterium
CGCGACGGCGCCACGCGCGCCGTCGTCGTCGACCGCCTCGTCCGGCCGGCCGGCCAGGTGGGGACCGCACACATCGGGGCCGACCGCCTCCTCGCCGCCGGACTCACCGGCTCGGGTCGTGCCATCGGGATCGTCGACACGGGCGTCGACCCCTTCCACCCCGACCTCGGCGGCAGCGCGTCCGGCGCGGGACGGGTCGTCGGCGGCTGGAACTTCGCGGACGGAAACGCGGACGTCTACGACTGCGACGGGCACGGCACCGCGGTCGCCGGCGTGGCGGCCGGCGAGCAGGGGATCGCGCCCGAAGCGACGGTCATCCCCCTCAAGGTCTTCGGCGCCCGGGACGGCTGCTCCTCGGCGTACTCCTCCGACGTCCTGTCGGCCGTCGAGTGGGCGCTCGAGCGGCGCGAGGAGCTCCACCTCGACGTCCTGAACCTGAGCCTCGCCGACGACCGTGCCCGGAGCGGCTTCTGCGATGCGGAGGACCCCGTCTCCGCCGAGCTCTTCGCGCGCGCACGCGCCGAAGGACTCGCCGTCGCCGCTTCCTCCGGCAACTCGGGCCACCCCGACGCCCTCTCCTGGCCGGCCTGCCTCTCCGACATCGTCAGCGTCGGGATGGTCTATTCCGCCGGCCAGGGCCCGACTTCGTGGGGAGGCGACGCGAACTGCACCGACGCCGTCACCGGCCCGGACGTCGTCCCGTGCGCGAGCAACTCCGGCCCGGCTCTTTCGCTCCTCGCGCCCGGCGTCCGCTGGATCGTCCCGACCGCGGGCGGAGGCCGCCGAACGAGCTTCTCGGGGACGTCGGCCGCTGCCCCCGCCGCCGCAGCCTCCCTTCTCCTCGCCCGCCAGTTCTCGGCTTCCCGCGACCCGCTTCTCTCGGCCGGCTTCCTGAGGCTCACCGGGGTCCCGGTTACGGACGACCGGAGCGGGAGGTCGACCCCGAGGCTCGACGTCGGCACGGCTCTCTTCGCCCCGTCTCCCGCGACCGGGCCGTGCGAGCGCGTGGCCGCCTTCGGCGCGGCCCGCGACGCCCTCGTCTGCCGGACCGAGATCTCGTCGCTGACGGGCCGTGTCTCGACGCTGGCGATCGACCTCTCGGTCGAGCACCCCGACCTGCCCTCCCTCCGGGCGTTTCTCACAGGGCCCGACGGGACCACGGTCCGCCTCCTGAACGGGTTCCGGCGGGGAGGACTGGTCCTGCGCGAGGTGATCGGGAGGACGCTCGAGAGCGACGAGCCCCTCTCCCTCTTCCGGGGGCGACCCGCGGCGGGCCTGTGGACCGTGCGCCTCGAGGACGACACGGGCCTCGCCGGTGCGCGGGTGGGGAGCTGGGCCCTCGTCGTCGAACCCGAAACCCCCAGGCGAATCGACGTCTCGGAGGCGCCGTCGCGGCTCCTCCCGACCGTCGTCCGGAGCGCGGGGCTCCACGGGGCCTTCTTCGAGACGGACGTCGTCCTCTTCAATCCGGACGAGCGCGCGTCGGCCGACGTGAAGCTCTCGTTCCTCCCCGTCGGCCGGGCGGCGGACGGCGCCGTCTCGGTGGACGTCAACCTCCCGCCCCTCGGCACGCGCGTCCTCGGGGACGTCGTCGGCAACGCCTTCCGAACCACCGGCTTCGGACCGGTCCACGTCGTCGCGCCCCGGGACGTCGTCGTCACGAGCCGCACGGAAACGGGATCCCCCGGCGGCGGCTCCTACGGTCTCCTCGTCCCGGAAGTCGGCCCCGAGGGCGCGATCGGAGTGATCGACTCCCCGGCCTGGCTCGCCCCCGTCTTCCGACCCGGAAGCTCGCGGGTCAACGCCGGCTTCGTCGAGGTCGGAGGGATGCCGGCCTCCATCGAGCTCCTCCTCCGCGACGGGAGCGGCTCCGTGAAGGGACGGCTCGCCCTGGACCTCCGGGCCTTCGAGAGCGCGCAGGTCAACGACGTGCACCAGGCCGCGGCCGTCGTCGCGACCCCGGGCGACCTCTTCGAGCTCCACGTCCGGTCGGGCTCGGGCCGCGTCGTCGCCTGGGCGTCCGCGGTCGACAACGGGTCCAACGACGGCCTCCTCGTCACGGCCACGAAGCTCCGGCGCGACTCCTACCTGCCGGCGGCGGCGCACTCCCCCGGGCGTTTCGGCGCCTACTTCCGGACCGACCTGAAGCTCTCGAATCCCTGGCCGGCGCCGGTGAACGTCCGGATCTCCTTCTTCCCCTCGAAAGGCGAGGGACCGCTCCAGCTCGTCCTGAGCCTCGGAGCGTGGGAATCCCGCCTCTTCGAGGACGTCCTCGCGAGCCTCCTCGGGGCGCGCGGGGACACGGCCGGCGCCCTCAGGCTCACCGTCCTCGGTGACTCGCCCGGCATCGTCGCGTCGAGCCGGACCTGGGCCGAGGAGGGCGAGAGACGCTACGGGCTCGCGATCGGCGTCCTCGAGAACGCCGAGGCGGTGGCGGGAGAGCGGATCGCGCTGACGTTCCTGACCTCCAGCGCCGAGGCGCGGACGAACCTGGGGTTCCTCGAGACCTTCGGCCTGAAGACGCTCGTCAGGGTGACCCTCGTCGACGCCGACGGCAACCGGCTGGCCGCGAGGGAGACCGTCCTCGAGCGCTACCAGGCTCTCCAGTGGAACGACGTCTTCGCCGAGATGGGAACCGCTCCGCACGAGGTCGCCTCCGCCCTCGTCGAGGTCCTCGAGGGTGGGGCCGTGATCGCGCACGCGATCCGGGTCGACAACCGGACGAACGACGCGAGCTTCCTCGCCGGCCGGGTCCTCAGGACGACGGTCCCCGCCTCCTCCCGCTGACGAGCTCGAATCCGTGGGCGAAGCCGGCTCCCGCGTCCTCGACGCGGACGTCGACGAGGCCTGCGGCCGACAGGAGGGCCGCCACCTCCGCCCCGTCGCAAGGCTCCACCACGGCTCCGCGCGTGACGCCGAGGACGACGGCGAGCCGTTCCTGCAGCCGGTCGACCGCCCGCTTCCACCGCGGGCCGCCGCCGCTCGTCAGGACGACGAGGAGGCCCCCTTCCGCGAGGCGCGAGGCGACCTCCGCGACGAGGGCACCCCGGGCGTGACGGGGAACGAGGTAGAGGACGTCGACGATCGCCGCCTGGTCGAATCCCCGCTCGCCGACCCGCTCGACCCCGGTCGCCCGAAAGGCGCGGCGCGGCGACTCCCCGACCCAGGCCTTCGCGCGGGCGACCTTCCGCTCGTCGATGTCGACGCCGAGGTACGAACCGGCGTAGCCCCGTGCCTCGAGGAGCCACGCGAGGAGGCCCGGGCCGCAGCCGACGTCGAGGAACGAGACCCCGTCCCGTGCGAGCCGGCGGACGACCCGTGCCCAGGGAGCGCTCGAGAGCCGGCCGGCGAGGTGGAGCCGCTCCGCCCGCCCGAGGGAGCCCGACGCCCGGAGCACCTGGCGCAGGCCCGGGACCTTCTCCGTCTCGTCGGCACTCATCTTCCATAGGGTAATCTCCCGCCGCTCGGAGCGAGGATCCCGGACTTGAACGAATCGAACTTTCCCTGGCCCTGGAGGGCCGACAACCGGAGGATCAGCCTTTTCGTCCTCGGCTGGATCCTCCTCCTGAACCTCTGGGCGCTCGTCGCCATCGACTTCCTTCCGATCAGCCGGAAGTCGCAGTGGGACCCCGCCGCGAACCTCCGAGCCCCGCTTTTCGCGCGCTACGACTCGGGCTGGTACGACTCGATCGTCCGCTACGGGTACCGGGCGCCGCCCGAGATGGGGCAGGAGTCGGCGCACTCCTTCTTCCCTCTCTACCCGATGCTCGGGCGGTACCTACACCTCGCGACCGGCGTCGACTCGTTCCAGACCGCGCTCCTCGTGACGTACGCCGCCCTCTTCTTCGCGATCCCCCTCCTCGTCGAGGAGGCCCGGGTCCGGTTCGGAGAAGCGAGGTCGCGCGACGCGCTGCCGTTCCTCTTCCTCTACCCCGTCGGCTTCTTCCTCGCGGCCGTCTACACCGAGTCGCTCTTCCTCCTCGTCGCGCTCCTCGCGTTTCGCTCGGTGCGCCGCGGCGAGCTCTGGCTTGCGGCCCTCTTCGGCCTCCTCCTCGGCCTGACGCGGGCCCCGGCGGCCGCCGTCGGCCCCGCCCTCGGCCTCTCGTGGTGGCTCGCCCGCCGGGACGACCCGAGGCGTCTCGCGGGCGCGGGACTCCTCTTCTTCGCTCCGCTCGCCGGCGTCCTCGGCTGGATCTTCGGCATCGGCTTCGGCAAGGGAGAGCCGATGCTCTTCTTCCGCTCGATGGGGGCCTGGCGCCACGCGGCGGGCGACCCCGTGGCGGGCGTCGTCTCGTTCCTCCGCGAGCCGCTCGAGAACTGGCGCAACGGAGTCTTCCGCGAGCACCCTCGGGAGCTCGGCCCGTACCTCCACTTCGTCCTCTTCTCGATCCTCGGCGCCCTGCAGCTGAGGATGCGGCGCTGGTCCGATGCCGCCTGGACCGCCGCCGCCCTCGCCCTCCCGATGCTCACCGGGACGTGGGCCGGCATCCCCCGCTACACGCTGACCGTCTACCCGGGCCACTTCGCGGCCGCCACGCTCTGCGAGGGGCGCCCGGTCCTCCGCCGCGTCTGGCTCGGAGTCTCCACCGTCGGCCTCCTCCTGAACGCGGCGTACTTCACGAACTGGCACTTCGTCTCGTAGCCGTGCACGCGCCGCGCTCCGTCTCGCTCGTCGTCCCGATGCGCAACGAGGAGCGGAGCCTGCCCCACCTCCTCGACGTCGCGCTCGAGGCGCTCGGGCGGCACGCCGCCGACTGGGAGGTCGTCCTCGTCGACGACGCCTCCGTCGACGCGACCGTCGCCGTCGCCGAGGCGCGGGCCGCGGCCGAGCCGCGAATCCGGATCGTCCGTCACGCCGTGAACCGCGGGCTCGGCGGGGCCCTCAGGTCCGGGTTCTCGGCCGCATCCAAGGAGTGGGTCCTCTACAGCGACTGCGACCTCCCGTGGGACCTCGAGGAAACGGGGCGCGTCTTCCGCGCGGCCGAGCTGACCGGAGCCGACGTCGTCTCCGGGTACCGGCACGACCGGACCGGCGAGGGAACGCTCCGGACGGTCTACTCCTTCCTCTACAACGGCCTCGTCCACTTCGCCTTCGCCTTCCCGATCCGCGACGTCAACTTCTCCTGCAAGCTGATCCGGCGGAGCCTCCTCGAAGGGCTCACGCTCGAGAGTGAGGGCTCCTTCATCGACGCCGAGCTCCTCGTACGGCTTCGCAACCGCGGCGCGCTCATCCAGCAGGTCGGCCTCGACTATTTCCCGCGGACGCGCGGCGTCTCCACCGAGGCAAA
>CAZNSS010000299.1:0-5278 GCA_964575465.1 uncultured Holophagales bacterium
AGTCGCTGTGCCCCGGGGTGTCGACGATGTTGATCTTCGTCCCGTGGTAGCGGATGGACGTGTTCTTGGCGAGGATCGTGATCCCACGCTCGCGCTCGAGGTCGTTCGAGTCCATCACCCGTTCCTCGGTGTGCTCCCCGGCACGGAACGTTCCGGACTGCCGGAGGAGGCAATCGACGAGGGTGGTCTTCCCGTGGTCGACGTGGGCGATGATGGCGACGTTCCGGATCTCGGACATGGAATCCCCTTAGACCGCGCAGGACGCACGGGAGGCGGAGGGTACCACCCCGGGGAAGGCGGACCTCCGGACCGCTACTTCTTCGTCAGCGTCGCCCGGACGAACGGGGCGAAGTCCTTCCCGGGGAGCGCGACGTCGAGCTCCTCGAGGAGCGTTCCGTCCGGTTTCCTCGAGAGCGTCCAGTGCGATCGGACACCCGCCTCGAGATTCGCCATCTCCCTGGCAGTGAAGCGGATAGAGCCGTCGGGGCGGACCTCGGCATCGTAGATCCCCCAGGCTTTCGTCGAGAAGACGACGAGCGCGGCGTACTTCCCCTTCGCGCCGTCGTAGACGATGTGGGCGACCTCTTCGCTCTTCAACTCGGGCTGGGAGTCCTTGACGGGGTAGTACGTCGTGGCCCGGTAGGCCAGCGTCGCCCCATCCACCTCGAGGCCGAACGAAACGACCCGCCCCCCGATCCGCCCCCCGGACTCGGCAGGGCCGGACCAGGACCCGACCAGGAAATTGAACTCCTGGAACAACTTCCACTCGCTCTTCGGGGGCGCCTGTGCGGAAACGTGCGTCGTGGCCAGGAGCAGGACGAGGGCTGGAAGGAGACGGAGAGCCCTCGCTCGTCTCATCGGAAGCATTCCAAATCCTCCTCGACGAAGTCGCGGGAGGCGAATTATAGACTCGGCACGGAACCTGCCGTCCCGTTTGTCCGTTCCTATCGATCGAGGAGACCCATGGCGAACGCCCCGCATCCCGACGCCGAGCTCGTCGCCCGCTGCCTGAACGGCGACGACCCCGCGTGGAGGGAGCTCGTGGAGCGGTACTCGGCCAAGGTCTACCGGATCGCCTACCACCGGACCTACGACCGGTCCGAGGCCGAGGAGCTGACGCAGGACTGCTTCCTGAAGGTCTGGGAGAACCTCGACCGCTACGAGCCGACCGAGGCGTCCCTCCTGGCCTGGATCGCCACCCTCTCGCGGAACCTCTCCATCGACCACTACCGCAAGCGCCGGCGGGAGAAGGGCTTTCATTTCGTCAGCGACGACGCTCTCGTCACGCTCCTCCCCGGCTCGGACGACCCGTCGGCCGACGCGGTCCGCCGGGAGAGGCTCCGCTTCCTCCTCGACGCCCTCGCACAGCTCCCCGACGAGCTGGCCGAGGTCGTCCAGATGCGCGACCTCGACGGCCTGGACTACCGGGAGATCGCGGACCTCCTCGGCCTCCCCGACGGGACCGTCAAGTCGCGGCTGAACCGTGCGCGCGTCGAGCTCGCCCGGATCGTGAGGGAGCGGATCGGGGCCGCCCCTCTGGCGCGCGGCCCGCTCTTCGGTTCCCTGACGCCCCTCCCCGGAGGTGGAGCTTGACGACCCCGTCGGCACCCTGCCGCCGCGTCGAGGCCGCTCTGCTCTCGGCCGGGCTCCCCGTCCCCCCGGAGGTCGCGAGCCACGCCTCGTTCTGCGAGAGCTGCGGCCCGCTCCTCGCGGACTGCGAGGAGAACGGGAAGCTCCTCGCCGCCCTCGCGATCCCCGAGCCGGAGGATGGCCTCACCACGTCGCTCGCCGCGCTCTCGGAGAGGGAGCCGCCGCGCGTCCAGGCCCGCGAGACGCTGGCCTTCCTCGCCCCGGGAGCGCTCGCGGTGCCCGAGCCCTCACCCGCCCTCCTCCGCCGGCTCCTCGCGGTGCCGGCGGGGCAGCCCCGCCGGCCGTCGAACGTCGTCGAGATGAGCCGATTCCGCCGGCTGAGGGGCGACTGGCGGGTGCTGGTCGCGGTGGCCTACGCCGCCTGCCTCGTCCTCGTCGCGGTCCTCGGCGTCGACCCTCTCTCCGCCGCGCGGAGCGGGGCGAGCGGCATGACCGCGGCCGGAGAGCGAGCCCTCGCCGAAGCGAAGGCCGTCGCCGGGGACAAGCTCGACACCGTCCTCGCCAGCCAGAGGAAGAAGCCCCTGACCGAGCAGCTCGACTACCGGGTCTATCGGACGCTCGCCGTTGGCAAGGCGAAGACGACGGCCTGGGCGGAGATCCTCCTCGGCCGGCTCTTCGGAAGCCGCGTCGAGGCCGACACCTCCGTACCGAAGCAGCCACGGGAACCGGATCCCTCCCGTTTGCGTTCCTTGGATCGGGCAGAGCAAGACGCCCCGCTCCGAAGAGCCCAGCGAGCCTGAGAGGCCAGAAGGTGACGCCGATGAACGAGAACATCAGCACCCCGCCGCCCCCCCCGACCGCATCCACGGTCCCGCCCGTCGCCTACGTGCCTCCGGCCCCGGTCGCGCCGCCGCGCCCCACGACGCCTCCCGGCAAGAACCCCGCGGCGGCCGGACTCCTCTCGTTCTTCCCCGGGCTGGGGCACGTGTACCTCGGCCTCTACAAGCGGGGCGTGATCTTCTTCGCGATCCTCGTGATGCTCATCGCGATCGCCGACCGGCCCAACACCGGGCCGCTCGGGATGCTCATCCCCTTCTGGTGGGTCTTCGTCCTGATCGACGCCGTCCGGCAGGCGCGGGCGATCAACGCCACGGGGATGCCGGAGCCCGGCTTCTTCGGCGACGAGAAGCCCTTCAGGGCCGACGGCGGCCTCACTTTCGGGATCTTCCTGATGCTCGTCGGCGGCTTCCTCCTCGTCGACCGGATCTTCACGATCGACCTCTCGTTCCTCCTCGACTGGTGGCCGGGCCTCCTCGTCGCCTTCGGCGCCTGGCAGGTCTTCGCCTACTTCCAGGAGAAGAAGCGCCGCGAGGAGCTCGCGGGCGAGGTGGCGGCGCGGACCGTCGAACCGTAGGCCGCGAACGGCCCGAAGAGCGCGAAAGGGAGGAGCCGCGGCTCCTCCCTTTCGATTTCGCACCGCTCCTTCGCGGCCGGAAGGCCGTCAGCTCCCGAGGCTCGTCACGAGGACCACCGTCATCGGCGTGACCTTCCCGTCGCGCGGGTCGATCAGGTGGTCCTCGACGACGACCTGGAGCGTCCCGTCTTCCCTCGTGAAGCGCGCCGTCTTCCCGGACTTCCCCGTCCACTTCTTCTCGACCTCGGGGTCGACGGCGAGGCCGGCCATCCGGGCGAACTCGCGGAGGTCGGCGAGGATGTCCCTCTCCCCCTTCAGGAAGTAGGCCCGGAGCGGCGGCCCCTCGTAGAAGCCGACCGTTTCGTCCCACCCCTTCGGCGTCGTGTAGATGGTGACCTTGAGCCCGGCGAGGCGGCGCTTGAAGAGGGCCTTCTTCTCGGCGGGCTGCGCGGTCTGCTCGAGCTGGGCCAGGAGCCCCTGCATCTCGACCTTCGCCCGGTCGGAGACGACCTTCGTCATCTCGGCCTCGAAGCGGCCGCCGGGGGGCGGCGGGACGTCCTTCACGGGGGCAGCCTCGGCCAGCCAGAAGAGCGACAGGAGCGCGAGGAGCGGCGTCATCGGGGCGGAATTCTAACCGGCGCCCCTCAGCCTTCCCGCTTCTTCACGACGATCTCGTCGGGTTTCCCGGCGAGGTACCGGAGCGAGCACTCCGCGAACCCCTCGCACCGGAGGCAGAAGGTGTCGCGGTCGCCCTTGAAATCGACCGGCTTGCAGATGTTCACGCCCGGGACGACGAGGCGCCCCAGCTCGTTCCGGAGCCCCTCGCCCCCCGGGGGCTCGACCCCCGCCTTCTCGGAAGCCCGGAGCGCCTCGACGCGCGGAAAGAGCTCCCGGTTCCGCTTCTCGAGGACCTCGTCCTGCCGGGCCGCCCCGGCCGTCTTCACCGCCACGATCGCCTCGCGGGCCACGTTCCGCGCCTTGAAGCGTCCGTGGTGGCGGAGCCAGAAGTAGAGGAACCCCGCCCCCGCCCCGAGAATCCTCACGAAGGCCGGCCCCGCACCGAACGTGACGAGGTCTCCGACGAACGCGAACGCGAGGAACGCCGCGCTCAGGAGGGCGATCCACTTCACCTTCACCGGGATGACGAAGAAGACGAGGAACTGCGTGTCGGGGAAGAGGAAGGCGTAGGCGAAGAGCATGGAAATCGGGACGACGAACGGGTCGCTGACGAGAGGCGTCCCGAGCGCCCAGGCCGAGAGCGACGCGCCGAGCGTGGCGACGAGCCAGAAGGCGGTGTACTCGGCCGTCCCCCACTCGGCTTCCAGCGCGCTCCCGAGGATGTAGAGCGCAAAGGCGCCGAAGAAGAGCGACATCGGCCCCGCGTGGAGGAACTGGAACGTCACGAAGCCCCACGGCTGCGTCAGCGCCTGCTGCGGCCAGAAGCCGAAGAGCCCCGCGACCTTCTTCGGGTCGGTGACGTAGAGGAGGAAGAAGACGAAGTGGAAGCCGCAGAGCGGCAGCGTGAGACCCAGCTTCGGCGCGAAGAGGTCGCGGCCCGAGGTCATCCGGAGCTCCTTCCGAAGCGCTTCCGCACCTCGGCGTGGGCGAGCGTGAGGAGGATGGGGCGCCCGTGGGGGCAGGTCCACGGGTCGCGGCAGGCGGAGAGGTCGGAGAGGAGGCGGGCCGCCTCCTCCGGGGCGAGGCGGCGGTTCACGGTGATGGCGCCGCGGCAGGCGAGCGAGGCGGCGAGGGCGTCCTTCATCCTCGACACGTTCTCCGCGCCGCGCGCGCTTCCGGTTTCGGCCGTGTCGGAGAGCCTCGCGAGGAGGTCGCGCAGGACCGGGACGACCTTCTCGGCGGCGCAGTCGGCCGGCGCCGCCGAGACGACGAAGAGCCGCCCGGCGAGCTCCGACACCGAGAAGCCGGCCGACGCGAGGACCCCGTCGGCGCGCGAGAGCGCGTCGGCCTCCTCCGGCGCGGCCTCGAACGTCACCGGCGTCAGGAGCGCCTGGGAAGCGAGCCCCTGCCCGTCGAGCCGGTCGCGGATCCGCTCGAAGCGGACCCTCTCGTGCGCGACGTGCTGGTCGACGAGGACGAGCCCGTCGGCCCCCTCGGCCACGAGGTACGACTCGCGGTACTGGCCGAGGAGCCGGAGCGTTCCCGCGGGCGACGCGACCGAGGCGGCCGAGGCGGCGCCCTCCCACGACCCGCGCGAGAGCGGGGCCGCGAAGGAAGGTGCCCCGCCCCAGAGCCCGAGCGTCTCGGCGAGCGCGG
>CAZNSS010000300.1:0-5273 GCA_964575465.1 uncultured Holophagales bacterium
AAGGCTCCCGCATGCGACTTCTGCGGCCATCCGGGCCTGCAGACGAAGCTCGTCAGGCGTAGCTACGGCAAGGGTGCGGCTCTCCTCGTCATTGAGGGCATCCCCGTCCACTCGTGCCCTTCCTGCGGAGAGTCCTACCTTGCCGCCGACACCCTTCACGAGATCGAACGCATCCGGGCACTCCGGAAGGCCGTCTCCGTCGTCCGCCCGGTCGCTGTCGCAACCTTCGCGTAGGGTGGTCTGACCCGGCGTGCAGCGGACGTCGCTTCGCTCGCCGCTGAAGCCACGGTCAGGTGGCGGCTGCGCCTGTCTTCGCAACGAGATGCTCGCTCGCACCTCTGCGGACGCAGCGTCGCGCCCTCGTCATCTACTCTTCCGGTCCGGGACCGTGGCGTGCTTCGCCTCGTCCTACGCGTGGCTGAGCTCCATTCCCTTCCTTCTCCTCGGCCTCATCGTCGCCATACTTGAGCGCCCCTCTCCCGACGCGTCACCCCGTCTTCTGGTCGCGCTTCAGTACGGCGTCTTACTGCTACTCAGCAACCTAGTTCATACGCTCGGCCACCTCGCCGCAGCCCGATTGCTCGGGATACGCACGAACACCGTCCTGATCACCGCAACGGTTCACGTCAATTCCCACGTCTGTGTCTACGGTCTCTGCTCCCGGTGGCGCCACATCGGTCGTGCACTCGGAGGGCCGGCCGCGAATCTAGCCCTCGGGCTTGCCGCGCTGCTGTTCTCTGTCTACCTGCCGGTGGCTTCTCTGCGCTTCCTCGCTATCGCCAACCTCTTCGTGTCGGGATCCGTGGTCCTCCCCATTCCGCGCCTCGACGGTTGGGTCATCTGGGGCGAACTCCTGGGCTTTCGGCGTCGCCTGCCCCCGGCGCCCTCAACTCCCGCCGCAACCTAACCCTGGATGCAGCGGACGCGCTTTGCTCGCCGCTGATGCCAGACGTTAGACGGCACGTGACATAACAGGCCGCGTAAGAGCCACCGCGCCCGGAACCAAGAGAATGCGTGACAGGCAGTCTGCGAGGCTTCATGAAGGCGTTCGTTGTCGAAGAGTATGGCGCGGCCGGTCTCCACGTCGCACAGATACCGGATCCCGCCATCGGGCCCGGTGATGTCCTGGTTCGGGTGAGCGCCGCCAGCATCAACCCGCTGGACAAGATGGTGCGCAACGGCGAGGTCAGGCGCCTCCTGAAGTACAAGACACCCCTTCGTGCTCGGGCACGACATGGCGGGCGTCGTGACGCGCGTGGGGGCCGACGTGCGGGACTACGAGGTCGGCGATACGGTCTACGCCCGACCCCGCGACCTGCGAATCGGAACCTTCGCAGAGTACATCGCCGTCGACCATGCGGACATCGCACACACTCCGAGCTCGCTCACGATGGAACGGGCTGCAGCGGTCCCGCTGGTGGCGCTTGCCGCGTGGCAGGCGCGGGTCGACCTCGCGCGAGTCAGGCCGGGGCAGAAGGTCCTCGTTCACGCGGGTGCCGGCGGTCTGGGCACGACAGCCATCCAGGTCGCCAGGCATCTGGACGCATACGTTGCCACGACCGCGCACGGCAACGACGAGGAGAAGTTGCGCGGCCTCGGCGCAGACGAGGTCGTCGACTACACGAAGGCAGACTTTGCCGGGTTGCTCTCCGGCTACGACGTCGTCCTCGACTCCCTTGGCGGCGACAACCTTGCGAAGTCGCTCACGGTGCTCAAGCCCGGGGGCCTTGCGATCAGCGTGGTCGGCCCGCCGGACGCCGCGTTCGCCAGGCAGATCGGCCGGCCCGTCTTGACGCCTGTGATGGCACTCATGAGCCGAAAGGTCCGGGCGCAGGCCAGGAAGCTCGGCGTGCGCTACTCGTTCTTCTTCATGCGAGCCGATGGCGAGCAACTGGAGGCGCTGGCCGCTCTCTATGATGCGGGTGCGCTGCGCCCGGTCATCGACCGCACGTTCGCCTTCGACGAGACGCTCGACGCGATGGCGTTCGCGGAACAGGGGTACGCGAAGGGCAAGATCGTCGTCGTCATGCCGCCCCCAGGCACGTGACCAGGGAAAGGCGCCTTCCCACCCGGCATGCAGCGGAGTTCGCTTCGCTCGCTCGGCGGTGAACCCGAACGTCAGGTGCCGGCGTCGATGTCGCGGAGCGCCCGCTCTTGGAACCTCTTCGAGAGGCTGATGATGCCCGCCGAGAGGTGCCGCGCCTCGCGGCGGCCGGCTTCGGCCGGCAGGGCCCGCAGGGGCCCGACGGTCGCGGCGGGCTCGCCCTCGAACCGGCCGAAGGTCTCGTCGAAGCCAGCGTTCCGGCAGAGAGCGAGGTGCAGCTGGACGGCCGGCGTCGCCGGGAGGAGGTCGAGGCACGGCAGCGCGTCGCTCATTCAACGATCGAGCGCGGCCGGATCCGGGGCGTCCGCCGGCTGGGTCCGGCCGCGGTGGCACACTCGGCCCATCCAGGCCCGGGCCCCTCTTCGGGGGGGCGTGAAGAGGAGGCTCCATGCCCGGCCACCGCATCTTCGCCACGAGCGTCGCGAGCGTCTACCCGCACTACGTGAAGAAGGCGGAACGAAAGGGCCGTGCGAAGGCGGAGGTCGACCGGGTCATCTGCTGGCTGACCGGGTACAGCCCGAAGCAGCTGCAGGAGCAGCTCGAGAAGGGAACCGACTTCGAGGCCTTCTTCGCGAAGGCGCCGGCCCTCCACCCGAACAGCGCGCTCATCAAGGGGGTCGTCTGCGGCGTAAGGGTGGAGGAGGTCGAGGACCCGCTGATGCAGAAGATCCGGTGGCTCGACAAGCTCATCGACGAGCTCGCCAGGGGGCGGGCGATGGAGAAGATCCTGCGGACGTAGCCGCCGGTCTGGAATGGAGAACGCGTATGGTCGCGAAGAACACGATCTGCCTCTGGTACGACGGCACGGCCCTCGAGGCCGCCCGGTTCTACGCCCGCACCTTCCCCGACAGCTCCGTGGGAACCGTCTGTCGCGCGCCCAGTGACTATCCCTCGGGGAAGGAGGGCGACGTCCTGACGGTGGAGTTCACCGTGCTCGGCCTTCCGTGCCTCGGCCTGAACGGCGGTCCGGCGTTCAGGCACAGCGAGGCCTTCTCGTTCCAGGTCGCGACGGACGACCAGGCCGAGACCGACCGCCTTTGGGACGCGATCGTGGAGAACGGCGGCCAGGAGAGCGCCTGCGGCTGGTGCAAGGACAAGTGGGGCCTGTCGTGGCAGATCACGCCGCGGGCGCTCACCGCCGCGATCGCGGATCCCGATCCCGGGGCCGCCCGACGCGCCTTCGAGGCGATGATGCAGATGAAGAAAATCGACATCGCGGCCGTAGAAGCGGCCCGGAGAGGCTGACGGCCGGGCGGCCCGCCGAGCGACGCCTCGATCATCGCCTCATGCGAGCCATCGGTTCTCTCGAGGAGCTCACCGCGCAGGGCGTCGTCGAGGTCGTGGTGCCCGACCTCGGGGCGGCGCTCGCCTTCTATCGTCGCCTCGGATTCGCCGTGGAGCGGGAGACGCCCACCTTCGTCACCCTCCGCTGGGAGAGCACCTTCCTCTTCCTCGCGCAGAACCCGGACGCCGGTACCGCGCCTCGCTGGGCAAGCCTCCGGATCGTCGTGGCCGACGTCGACGCCGCGTGGGCGCGTGTCTCGGAGCTCCGGCTGCCGATCGGGACCTCCATTGCGGACCGTCCGTACGGGCTCCGCGACTTCACGGTCAGGGACCCCGCCGGTTTCGAGGTCCGCTTCGCGCAAGTCCTCGAGTGAGTGCTCGGCACGCGGCACGGGGCTTTGGGCCGATGCCGGGCTCTGCGCTAGCCTCCGGCGATGAACTTCGACCTCGTCCTCGGCGTGGCCGTCGTCGGTGTGGGCGCGACCCTCGGCATGGATCTCTGGAACCTGTTCCTGAAGGCCGCGTTCGGCATCCCCTCGCTCGACCTCTGCCTCCTCGGGCGCTGGGTCGGGCACATGCCGGCCGGCACGTTCCGGCACGAGCGGATCTCCGGCGCCACGCCGAAAGCGGGGGAGTGCGTGATCGGCCGGGTCGCGCACTACGGAATCGGGATCGGGCTGGCCGCGGCCCTCGCGCTCCTCACTTCGGGGGAGTGCCTCCTGCGCCCCGCCCTCGTTCCGGCCCTCCTCTTCGGGCTCGTCACCGTCGTCTTCCCGTTCTTCCTGATGCAGCCGGCCCTCGGGCTCGGCATCGCGTCGGCCCGCACGCCCGATCCGGCGCGGGCCCGCTTCAAGAGCCTCATGAGCCACGGCGCCTTCGGGCTCGGCCTCTACGTCGCGGCCCTTCCCGTCGCCCGATATCTCGGCGCTCACCCGTAGCGCGGGCCTCCGGGCAGGCCGACGTGCTCGCGGACCTCGCGACGAGCGCGGACGCCCTCCATCGCCTCTTCGAGGTGGCCTTCCGGAGCGTGCCTGCCGGTGGCGGTCCATCCAGAAAGGAGGTCCGGATGCACGCGGACACCCGAAAGTACAACGCGGCTCTCTCGCCCGCCGACCGGAAGCTCTGCGAGCTCCTCGCGAAGGAGATCGACCGCGCGCTCCCCGACGCGGAGAACAGGGTCTGGCACGCCCACCCGGTCTGGTTCCTCGACGGGAACCCGATCGTCGGGTACGACAAGCTGAAGGACGGCGTCCGCCTCCTCTTCTGGAGCGGACAGTCGTTCGCGGAGAAAGGGCTCCGGAAGGAAGGGGGCTTCAAGGCGGCCGGGGCGCGGTTCACGTCCGCCGGCGAGGTCGACGCGGAGAAGCTCCGGCGCTGGCTCGCGGAGGCGCGCGACGTCCAGTGGGACTACAAGAACATCGTCCGCCGCAAGGGCCGCCTGGAACGGCTGAAGGCGGCGGCCCCCGCGACCGCGCCGAGGAAGAAGTCCCCTCCGGCGCAGCGGAGCGCGACGCCCGAGGAAGGGACCGACTGGCGGGCGCGGGCTCTCGCCCGCGTCCGGGCGCTCGTCCTCGAGGCCGTCCCGGGAGCCGTCGAGGACGTGAAGTGGCGGAAGCCGTCGAACCCGGCGGGCGTCCCGGTCTGGTCCTCGGACGGAATGATCTGCACGGGCGAGACGTACAGGAGCGCCGTGAAGCTGACGTTTGCGAAGGGCGCGGCGCTGCCCGACCCGACGGGGCTCTTCAACGCCGGCCTCGACGGCGGGACGCGGCGCGCGATCGACCTCCGCGAGGGTGACACGCTGGACGAGAAGGCCTTCAAGGCACTCGTCCGCGCCGCCGCGGCCCGGAACGCGTCGGCCGCCCGCCGCTGAACAAGCGCCCCG
>CAZNSS010000301.1:0-5269 GCA_964575465.1 uncultured Holophagales bacterium
GGAGACGGTCGTCTTGACCTCGATCTCGGAGACGAGGCGGCTCTTCTCGTCGAGGTAGAGCGTCGCCTCGTCCTGCGGCCGGCCGAGCCCGCGCCCCTTCATCCGGACGAGGCCGGGGCGCTCCGGGTCGGGCGGGAGGAGCTGCGCCCCTTCCGCCCAGCGCCGGACGACGTCGGGGGAGAGGCGGGCGTAGAGCTGCATCAGGTCCATCGCGGCGTCGGCGAGCCGGTCCTCCTCGTCCGCCGACAGCGGGTGCTGGAGCGCGGCCCGCGGGTCGTTCGGGGGGAGGGGCCTCGGGTCGGGTTTCTTCTCGTACCGGACCGTCTTCTTCGTGACGAGGCCGCCGTCGGGGCCGAGGTGGACGTCCTCGACCTTCGTGACGCGGAGGACGTCGTCGACCTTCATCTCGGTGCGGAGCCGCCACTGGTAGCGGGCGAGCCCCTCGCGCCCCGTCTCGAGCCCGGAGGCGACGTCGGGAACCGCCGTCGGCGACGGCGGTGCGTCGCCCGGCGCACCGGCGAGGGCCAGGGCGAGGAGGGGGGCGGAGAGGGGAGGGAGCGTCGGCACGCGGGGATTCTTCCACAGGGTCCGGCTCCTGTAGGCTCGCCGGCGATGCGGATCGAGACCCTCGCCGTCCACGCCGCGTTCTCCGTCGACCCGTCGACGGGAGCGGTCGCCCCGCCCATCCACCTCTCGACGACCTTCGGTCGCGACGAAGGGGGGACGCCGCTCTCCGCCCACACCTACGTGAGGGAGTCGAACCCGACGCAGGACCTCCTCGAGGAGGCGCTCGCGAAGCTGGAAGGTGGCCAGGTGGCGCTCGCCTTCGCGTCGGGGATGGCGGCCGGCCTCGCGGTGGCCCAGGCGCTTCCCCCGGGAAGCCACATCGTCCTTCCCGAGGACGTCTACTACGGCTATAGGGTCGCCGCCCGGGACTTCTTCCCCGGCTGGGGGCTCTCTGCGACCTTCGCGGCTCTGGACCGCCCGGGAGGCCTCGTCGGGGCGCTCCGGCCGGAGACGCGTCTCGTCTGGCTCGAAAGCCCCTCGAACCCGCTCCTCCGCGTGACGGACCTCGCGGCCTCGGCCGCCGTGGCGAGGGAGGCCGGTGCGATGGTCCTCGTCGACAACACCTTCGCGACCCCGATCCTCCAGCGGCCGATCGGCCTCGGAGCCGACGTCGTCCTCCACGCCACGACCAAGGGGATGGGGGGGCACAGCGACGTGCAGGGCGGGGCGCTGGTCTTCGCGAGGAAGGGCGATTTCGTCGAGAAGGTGAAGCACGTCCGGACGATTCTCGGGGCCGTCTCGTCCCCCTTCAATTCCTGGCTCGTCCTCCGGGGCCTCAGGACCCTCGCCGTGAGGGCACGGTTCCAGGCCGGGTCGGCCCTGGCCGTGGCGGAGGCGCTCGCGGCGAATCCCGCGGTTTCGAGAGTCAACTACCCGGGGCTTCCGAGCCACCCGGGACACGAGACGGCCCGGCGACAGATGGACGCCTTCGGGTCGATGATCTCGTTCCACGTCGCGGCGGGACGCGAGGCGGCGATCGGCGTGGTCGGGAAGGCGCGCCTCTTCACCCGGGCGACGTCCCTCGGAGGGGTCGAGAGCCTGATCGAGCACCGGGCGACGAGCGAGGGAGCGGGCTCCACGGCTCCGCCCGACCTCGTACGCCTCTCGATCGGTCTCGAGCACCCGGACGACCTGGCGGACGACCTGGCCCGCGCCCTGGGGGCCTGAGCCTCTCCTTCGCGCCCGATCCCGTATCATCCGTAGGCCGCCGGACAGGGACCCGAGACCGGGAGCCACGGGCCGGCCTCTGGCCTTTCGGCGGGACGTCGTGTCCTCGCCGGGCCAGGAAACTCCAACCGATCAGGACGAGGACCATGGAAAAGAAGGCAAGCCCGAAGTCGAAAACGAAGACCGCCCCGGCCCCGGCGGAGCCTGCGAAGGACGCCGCCGCCCCGAAGCCGGCGGCCCGCAAGGCCGCCCGGGCGAGGAAGACCGCTTCGAAGGCGGCGCCGGAGTCCGTCCCCGCCCCGAAGGCCTCCGGGGCGAAGCCCGCTGCAACGCCACCCGTCGCACCGAAGACACCCGAATCGGCCGGGGCGCCGAAGGCCGCGAAGCCCGCCGCGGCTCCCCGGAAGAAGACGCTCCCAGGGAAGAAGGAGGCGACCAAGGCCATGACCGAGCCGAAGGCTCAGAGTCCCGCTCCGGTCCCCGAACCCGAGACGTACACGACCGACTCCGCTGCCGTCGAGGCGGCCCGAGCGGAGGCCGCGCTGGTTCCCGGCTTCGACGGGCACGCGAAGGTCGCCCGCCCTTCCCAGGACCCGCTCCCGCCGCCGCCCTACGACCCGGACGTCCCCGAGACGCCCTTCCAGAAGGTGCTGAAGGAGCTTCCCTTCCTCGCCGACTACTACAACGAGACGTACGTCTACCTCGTCCCGTGCGACCCGGAGAGCCTCTACTGCGTCTACGAGGTCGGCGAGGAGGCGCGGAAAGACCTGAAGGGGCGCTTCGGCGCCGACTTCTTCGAGAAGAACTCGCTCCTGCTCCGCGTCTACGACGTCACCGGGATCTCGTTCGACGGCTTCAACGCGAACTCCTTCTTCGAGGTGGACGACTACCTCGCCGACAAGGTCTGCTACTGGGTGAAGGCCGCCGGCGGCCGTGACTACGTCGCCGAGATCGGCTACCGGGCGCACGGGACGACCTACTTCGAGAAGGTCGCCCGGTCGAACTCGGCCTTCGTCCCGCGCGGCAAGGACGAGCCGGCAGAGCTCCACGTCACGTGGGGCTCGATCCACGTCCCGTCGGCCGACTTCGAGATCCCCGTCGGTCCCGACCAGTGGCGCTTCAACCAGTACCTCTACTGGAAGCGCCGGAGCCATGCCGCCCCCGAGGAGAAGGGCTACTGGTCGCTCGTCCTCCACCAGCACCTGCCGTTCGTGCGGCACCCCGAGTACGAGGTGGGGCTCGAGGAGCAGTGGTTCTTCGAGGCGGTCGTCTCGGTCTACACGCAGCTGCTCCACGTGATGTGGAACCTCGAGCGGGACAAGGTCGATTTCCGGCTCACGGTGAGCCTGACGCCGCCGCTCCTCTCGATGATGCAGGACCCGCACCTGAAGCTGCGCACGGCCCGGCACATCGACGAGTGCATCCGCCTCGCCACGAGCGAGCGGGACAACGCGCGCGGAAAGCCGTGGCTCGGCGCCGCCGAGCAGATCCTCGCCCGGTTCTGGACCGCGAAGCGGGTGTGGGACGCCTACGAAGGGGACCTGACGCGGGGCTATCGCGACTTCCAGAACGCCGGCAAGCTCGAGGTCATCACCTGCCCGGCGACGCACTGGATCCTGCCTCTCTACAAGGACTTTCCGGAGGCCATCCGGTCCCAGCTCCAGACGGCGAAGCGGCAGTACGAGCGCGTCTTCGGGCGGAGCCCGAGGGGAATCTGGCTCGCCGAGAACGCCTGGACGCCGGGCCTCGACGCGTTCCTCGCGGCCGAGGGGTTCCGGTGGTTCCTCGTGAACCCGAAGGGGCTTCGCGAGGGAGACACGCGCCCATTCTTCGACTCGGCCAACCCGGTGATCACCCCTGCGGGGACCGCGGCGTTCCCGATCGACCCAGAGACGCGCGCGAAGATCTGGTCGCGCGAAAACGGCTACCCGGGCGCGCCGAACTACAAGGAGTGGTACCGCGACCTCGGCTACGACGCCGACTGGGACTACCTCCCGGAGTACTGGAAGACCGCCGGCGTGAGGCGGAACACCGGGATCAAGTACTACCGGATCACGGGCCCGGGAGTGGACCTCGGCGGCAAGGCGTACTACGTCCCCGAGTGGGCCGACGAGACGCGGGAGGCGCAGGCGGCGCAGTTCGTCTTCGAGCGGGGCGCCCAGGCGAACTACTTCTTCGAGAAGCACGGCGGGCGCAAGCCGTGCGTCGTCTCCGCGTACGACGCGGAGCTCTTCGGCCACTGGTGGGAGGAGGGCCCGGGCTTCATCGAGTCGGTCTTCCGCAAGCTGCTCTGGGACCAGTCGGTCGTCCGCCCCGCCACGCCTTCCGAGTACCTCGCCGAGAACGCCCACCACCAGAAGATGACGCCCGGCGCTTCGAGCTGGGGCAAGGGCGACTACTTCCAGACGTGGGTCGAAGGCCGCGAGTTCCAGCCGAACACCTGGGTCTACCGGCACCTCTTCCGCCTCGTCGGGAAGATGGCCGACCTCGCCACACGGCACGTGGAGACGAAGGACCCGATCCTCAAGCGCGCTCTCGACCAGGCGGCGCGGTGCCTCTTCCTGGCCGGCGCTTCCGACTGGGGCTTCCTGATCGAGACGGGCCAGGCCGTCCGCTACTCCGAGGTGCAGATCGTGAGGCACCTCGACCGGGCCCGCGAGCTCGTCCGCCAGGTGGAAGCGGGGCAGATTCACGAGGAGTACCTGACGATCCTCGAGGACGCCGACACGATCTTCCCGTTCGGAGACATGGACTTCCGCGTCTTCTGCCGCGGCTAACACGTTGAACGTGCTCGGCTTGCCCGGGGCCTTGCCCCGGGCAAGCCGGGGGTGCACCATTCCCGGCCTCATGGCGAGGGAAGCCGCTCCGAACGGGGCGCCCCGCATCGGGACAAAGGTCCTCCACAAGTACAACCGCGACCTCGGCCCCGGGCGAGTCGAGGAGGCGGAGGCGCGCCGCGTCGTCGTCTTCTTCCCGAGGACGGGCGAGCGACTGACGTTCGGCGCGGGGGACACCGGCCTGAAGCCATTCGAGCTCTCGCCGGGGCGCGACGCACGCATCGAGCAGTCCGACGAGATCGTCACTCTCGCCTCGAAGGCGAGGGGGTCGACCGCCTGGACGACGACCGACGGGCGGACGATCGAGGAAGACCTGCTCTGGCCGGCCGAGATCCCGCAGGACCCCGTCGAACGGCTTGCGGGCCTCGACGTCGACCGGGCGGCGGCCTTCCGGAACCGGATCGACGGCCTCTACCTGCAGCGGATGCGGCAGGCGAAGGGGCTCGGCTCCTTCCTCGGCGGGCGGATCGCGATCCACCCTCACCAGCTCCACGTCGCCGAGCGGGCGACGGCCTACGAGCCCGTCCGATGGCTCCTCGCCGACGAGGTGGGCCTCGGCAAGACGATCGAGGCGTGCCTCGTCCTCTCGCGGCTCGTGAGGACCGAGCGGGCGGACCGGGTTCTCGTCGTCGCGCCGTCGACCCTCACCGTCCAGTGGCTGGGGGAGCTCTGGCGGAAGTTCCACCAGGTCTTCGTCC
>CAZNSS010000302.1:0-5266 GCA_964575465.1 uncultured Holophagales bacterium
CCCCCCTTGAGGGCCTTCAGGTGCCTCACGAGGAGGTCCGTCTCGAGCGAGTCGGGGTGGTCGAAGTTCTTGTGGTCGAGGACGTCCTTCGGCAGGTCGACCCAGTCGCGGTAGTACCAGTCGTGGGAGAGGATCGCGATGCGGTCCTCTCCCACGCGGTTCCGGATGGCGTTCGCGACGGTCGTCTTGCCGGAGCCGGTGCCGCCGGCGACCCCGATGGCCAGGGGCGTCGTGGTCACGCGCGCCCCCCGGCCAGCCTCGTCACTTGAAGGCCTCGAGCATCTCCTTCGCCGTCCCGACTTCCTTGCCGCCCGGGTCGAGCTTGATGTACTCGGCGAGGTGCTTCTTCATGTCGGGGATCTTGTTCAGGTTCACGCACGACATGCCGAGGAGGAAGTGGGCGTTGGCGTAGTCGGGCTTCCCCTCGAGGATCTTCCGGAGGATCGGCTCGGCACCCTTGAAATCGCCCTTGTTGTAGAGGTCGACGGCCTGGTTGTAGAGGATCTCGGGCTTGTCGGGGTTCGCGCTGACGAACTTCTTCTCGTACTCGGCCGCCTTCGCCTTGTCGCCCTTCGCCTTGTACGCCTCCATGAGCGGGCCGTAGAGCGAGGTGTTGTCGGCCTCGAGGGCGAGACCCTTCTCGCCGAACTCGATGACGTGGTCCCAGTCCTTCTTCGCGGTCGCGACTTTCGCCGCCATGTCGTAGGCGCCGGCCTTCTGCGGGCCGAGCTCGATCGCCTTGTGCGCCAGCTCGAGCGCCGCGTCGAGCTCGCCCGCCTGGAACTTGTCGACGGCGCCGTTGAACGCCGCGGTGTACGGGTCGACGACCTCCTTGACGACGCCCTTCTGGACCGCCTGGTCCTGCGTCAGGAGCTGGACGTCGAGCTCGCCGGTCGTCGCGATCGGGACCTTCTTGTTCTGCTTGACGGCGATGAACCCCTTCTTCTCGATCAGGTAGTCGTACGAGAAGGTGGAGTCGTTGAGGATCGTCCCCCACTTGCCGTCCTTGTCGGTCGTCAGGACGACCTTGAAGTTGCCGAGGCTCGGGGTGGTGACGGTGACCGTGGCACCCTCGATCGGAGCCCCCGTTCCGTCCGTGACTTTCCCCACGATCCGGGCCTGGGCGCCCGCGAGGACGATCCCGCTGACGGCGAAGAAGATCGCGATCAGGCCGGCCGAGAGGATTCGCTTCTGGTTCATCTCTACCTCCGGTGGGTGGCCGGGGCCACCAACGGGACATTCTAGCGAAAGGCGTGCCGCCCCTGCCGGCGGGAAGCCCCCGGGGCCGACCTCAGCGGAGGGCGGTCATCGGGACGTAGCTCCCGTCGGAGGTCCGGGTGCCGGGCGAGGCTCCATCGTTGAGGACGCCGTAGGCGGCGAAGTCCGAGCTCCCCGACTCGACCCGGACCCGCGCGTGCCCCCGCGAGAGCCCCGCCTCGAGGAGGACACCCGAGAGCTGCGACCACTCCCCTCCGGCGAGGAGGACCCTCTTCGTCAAGACCGAAACGGCGGCGAGAGAGGCTTCGGCGAAGACGTCCACGACGTAGGCGACGGTGCGCGCGTCGCCCGTCCGGGCGTCGGCGATCGCCAGGTTCGAGCGGGTCGCGCCGTCCTGCACGAGGCCGAGGACCCAGCACTCCGTCCGGGCCCGGGCGGAGGGGCCGAGGGCGGGGTAGGAGAGACCGAACGTCCCGCCGACCCCCGCGTCGGGGTTCGGGTTCGACGTCCGGGCGAGCGCGGCCGCGCCGCGGACGAGGAGCGTCCCTCCGGCGCTCGCGGGAGGGGCGGGGACGGCGATCCCGAAGGCGTCGTGGAGCCAGGTCATCACGTCGGGGATCTCGACCTGCCGGCCGGGGCCGAGCGTGACCGTCCCGCTGCCGCCCCTTCCGCCACCCAGGAGGGGTGCCGGCGTGTACGAAACCGTCGCCGTCAGGGCCGAGGAGGTGGGGTTCGCGAGGACGAGCTGCGACGTGAAGGTCGTCTCGCCGGCCGAGGCACGGAGGACGATCGGGACGAGCCCCTCCGTCACGCCCGCCGGGAGGGGACTCCCGTCGGAGGTGCCCGAGCCGGTCCCCGAGCCGTCGTTCCTCACGCCATAGGCGAGGAACCGGTTCGTCCCGGAGGTCCGCGCGATCCGGGCCCACCCCTGCTTCACTCCGGCGCGGGAGAGGACCCGGTCGAGCTGTCGCCACTCGCCCGGCGCGAGAGAGATCTCGACCGGCGCTCCCGCCGCCATCCCGGTGTCGCCGTCGAAGAGCTGGACCGAGAGGCGGGCGGGATTTCCCGGGTCGGCGTCGGAAGGGGGGACGTCGACGAGCGCGAGATTCGAGCGGGAGGAGGCGTCCTCCCGGAGGCCGACGACGACGGCCTCGAGGCCGGGCGCCTCGGAGGCGGGGAGCGCGGGAAGGAAGAGGCCGAAGCTCCCGCCGACCGCCGGGTTCGGGTTCGGCGTCGACGTGCGCGAGCCGGCCCAGGCGAGAGAGGCGTCCTCCACGTCCTCGAACGTGACGCGGAGCGTCCCCGCCATCGCGGGGCCGCTCGACGGGAGGGCGTACCCGTTCTCGCGGAGCCAGGCGACGACGTCGCCGACGAAGAGCTCGCCCCCCGCCTCGAGCGACTCGCCGACGCGCGGCCCGCCGGAGCCGGGGGTCCCCGGCGCGGGGAGGTAGAGGAGCGAGATGCGGGTCGACGCGGCGCTTCGGTTCAGGACGACGAGATCGGAGGTGTAGTGCGTCGGCGGCACGCCGAAGACGTCGAGGACGACGGGGACCTGGAGCGTCACGGGGCGCGCGGCCCCGGGGACCACCTCGACGTTCCGCGTCGTCCAGGCGGTTCCGGCCGCCTTCGTCACGGTCAGCGTCACGGGCAGGCTCCCGGCGGCCGCGAAGACGTGGCGCGGGTTCCTCTCCGTCGACGTCGCGCCGTCGCCGAAGGACCAGAGCCAGGATGTCGGCTCGCCCGAGGAGAGGTCGGTGAAGGCGACGCTCTGCCCGGGCGCGGGGCGGCCGGGACGCGCCGCGAAGGCGGCGACGGGCGGGTCGTTCGCCCCCACGGGCGGGACGGAGATCGCGAAATACCCGCGGCCGTAGGTCGAGGCGACGAGGTCGCGCGTGCCGGGGCGGAAGGCGAGGGCGGTGACGGTCGTGTTCGGGAGCCCGGCGCTGAAGGAGGTCCACGAGGCGCCGCCGGTCGTCGAGCGGAAGACCCCGGCGTCGGTCGCCGCGAAGAGCTCGCGCGGGTCGCCGGGCGCCGTGACGAGAGCCGTCACCGGGACGTCCGGAAGCTCACCCGAGACGTTCGTCCAGGTGACCCCGGCATTCGTCGTGACGAAGACGTGCCGCGAGGGAGCGCCGAGGTAGCCGCCGAACGCGACGTAAGCGCTGCGGCCGTCGGAGGAGACGCTCCGGATCTCGGTGACGATCGCGGCGGGGAGCCCGTCGGTCCGGCGGGCGAACGTCGCCCCGCCGTCCGTCGAGAAGAGGACGTCGCCGCGGGAGCCTCCGATCCAGGCGGGTCCGCTGCCGTCCCCGGAGACGTCGATCGCCGTGACGACGCCCGCGGCGATGGCCATCCCGGCGGACCGCGGCGCCCAGCCGTTCCTGTTCTCGCCGAACGAGGCGTTCGCCCAGAGGCGCTGGGTGCCGAGGAAGACGGTCCCGGGCGCGGAGGGCGCCGCCACCGCGGGAGGGTAGAAGGACATCGGCTCGGCCGGCTCGCCGTCGGCGGTCATGAGCCGCGGCGTCGGCGTCACCTCGCGGAAGATCCCGCCGGTCGTCGTCGAGTAGTTGAGGTAGGCGTAGTAGTTCGCCGCGAGGATCTGCGACGGCTCGTCCTGCCTCACGAGGACGAAGCCGCCGTCGCTCCCCGTCCTGTCCGACCAGGAGATGCCGTCGAGCGTCCTCAGGTTCCCGTTGTCCTGGGTCCCGCCCATCAGGAACGCGGGGCTCGCCGGGTGGAGGGCGACGCCGTTGAACTGGATCAGGCCGAGCGTGTCGTTCCGGCTCTCGAACGTCGCGCCGCCGTCCGTCGTCCGGTAGAGGCCGCCGTCGTTCCCGACCCAGAGCGTGCCCGGCTCGGTGGCGGGGACGGCGAAGGCGTGCTGGTCGGGGTGGAGCTGGGAGCCGCTCGCGTAGACGTCCACGAGCTTCCACGTCGCCGCGCCGTCGTCGGAGACGAAGAGGCTCACGGTCCCGAGCCAGAGGCGATTCGGCGTCGCCGGGTGGACGAGGACCGCGTGGTCGTAGGAACACTGGTTGTAGCCGTCCTTCGGGCACATCTGCGGGTGGGCGGCCCGCTTCTCCCACGTGAGGCCGCCGTCGCCGGAGCGGAAGACGCCCCCCTGCTCGTGCGAGTCGTCGCCGTCGAGGACGGACGCGAAGAGGACCGGAGGCGACGTGGCCGAGATCGTCAGCTTCACCTGCCCGGTCTGCGCGGCGAAGGGTGCGCCGGGCGAGTCGTGCGTGAGGGAAGGGGCCCAGGTGAGGCCGAAGTCCGCGGAACGCCAGACGCCGCTCGGGGAGGCGCACGTCGTGCAGCCGCCGTCGACGCCGAAGGCGGCGAAGACGGAGTCCGGAGTCGAGGGGTCCTGGACGAGGTCGGACGCGGCGTGGGCGAAGGTCCGGGTGAAGCGGACGCCGCCGTCGGTCGACAGGTACGTGCCGCCGGGGAGGGAGCGGCCCGCCGCGAGGTCGGAGCGGATGTAGACGGCGACGAGGACGCGCCGGGCGTCGGTCGGGTGGACGAGGACGCGCGAGAGGACCGCGTTCTCGGGGAGGTCGACGTCGACGCGGCTCCACGTCTCCCCGCCGTCGACGCTCCGGAGGAGGCCGGCCCCGAGGTAGGTGCCGAGCGAGGAGGCGGGGCTCCGCTCGAGGTAGGCGCTGTCGGCCTCGCCGGTCGCCGCGTAGAGGACGTCCGGGCTCGACGGGGAGAAGACGATCGCGCTCGTGGCGAGCGAAGGGGCGCTGTCGGAGACGGGCCGGAAGGTGCGTCCTCCGTCCGTCGACTTCCAGATGCCGCCGGTGGCGGCGCCGACGAGGACGACGTCGGCGTTCCGGGGGTGGACGGCGAGGGCGGTGATGCGTCCGGCGACCTTCCCCCAGGGAGTCCCGGAGCTCGGGCCCCGGGGACCGAGCTCCTGCCAGGCGAGGCCGGCGCCGAGCGAGCGCACCGAAGGCCCCGCGTCGGACCGGGTGAAACCGTCGCCGACGGGCGTCGCCAGCGCCGGGTCCGCGGGGACGGAGCACGCCGCGCGAAGCGCACGGAG
>CAZNSS010000303.1:0-5257 GCA_964575465.1 uncultured Holophagales bacterium
AGGTAGAAGAGCGGGATCGCCGCCGCGGCGTAGAGGAAGAGCGACGCGAGCTCCGCGCGGCCGCGGTCGCGGATCGCCGGCTTCAGCGCCCGGTACATCAGGACGAGCCAGCCTGCGAGGGCGGCGGCGAGGAGGAGCTGCCAGAAGCGGCCGAGGTCGAGGTACTCGGACCCCTGGTGCCCGAACCAGAACCAGAGCTTCCCGAGCCGGTCGTCGAGGCCGAGCCACTCGCCCCCGAGGCTCCCGAAGACGACGAGCGCGAGGGCGGCGAGGAGGGCGAGGACGCCGGCCCGCTGCCCCTTCGGCTCGGCGCCGCCGACGATCGGCGCGAGGAAGAGGCCGCCCGCGACCCAGGCGGTCGCGATCCAGAAGATCGCGAGCTGGAGGTGGAAGGTCCGGAGAAGGTTGTAGGGGAGGAGGCGCGCGAGGTCGATGCCGTAGAACGCTCCCGACTCGACGCGGTAGTGGGCGAGCGCGCCCCCCGCGAGGGCCTGGAGGAGGAAGAGGAGCGCGACGACGCCGAGGTAGAGGCCGACCGCCTTCTGGCTCGGCGTCGGCGTCCAGCGCGCGAGCGGGCTGTCGTGCGCGTGCCCGGCCGACGGCGGCCCGTGCCAGCCGAGGAAGTCGAACCGGCCGAAGACGAAGAGGACGGTCCCGAGACCCGCGAGGAGCACGACCAGGCTGAGCGCGCTCCAGAGGTAGGCCGAGGCGCTCGGGCGGTTGCCGACCGCGGGCTCGTAGGGCCAGTTGTTCGTGTACGAGTAGTCCTTCCCGGGGCGGTTCGCGACGGTCGCCCAGGCCGACCAGGCGAAGAAGGCGGTGAGCGCCCTGAGGTCGGCCGGGTCGCGGATGTACTTCACGGGGAGCCCCGGCGCGGGCTTCTCCCCGGAGAAGTAGGCGGCCCATTCGCGCTGCTGGATCCCCCAGGACGCGGCCTCCGCGGGCGAGAAGACGAGGACTCCCGTCGCGGCGTCGAATCGGTTCTCCTTCAGGAGCCGGCGTACCTCGGCGTCGACGCCCTCCGCCGCCTCGCCCGCGAGGGACGACCGGTCGCGGCCGCCGCGTTCCCGGGCGAGCGTGTCCCGCGCGATCTCGGAGAGCCGGTGGAGGTACTCCGCGCTGTAGTCCGGCCCGAGGTAGGCGCCGTGGCCCCAGAGCGACCCGTGCTCCATCAGGCCGAAGCGGAAGAAGACTTCCTGGCCTCGCTCCACGTCCTCGCGCGTGAAGAGCGTCGCTCCCGCGGGGTCCGTCACGCGGTCCGGGACCGGCGGAGCGTTCGTGTAGGTGAGGACCGTGACGACCGTCAGGAGCGTGAAGCCGACGGCCATCACGAGTACGACGGCGTGGCGCCACCAGGGGGAGAGGGGCGTTTCCTCAGGAGAGATCGGCACCGGGTCCTCCCTTCTCGGGCGCGCCGGGCCGGGCCACGTCCACGGTCAGGATGAGGGGTACGCTTGACTTCGCCGCGTCACCCCGGTATCTTCCCCCTCCCCTGACGCGGGGTGGAGCAGCCTGGTAGCTCGTTGGGCTCATAACCCAAAGGTCGCAAGTTCAAATCTTGCCCCCGCAACCATACATAAGTCCGCGACATTCAAGCGGTTACGACGACCCCGGCACCCGCCGGGGTCGTCGTTCTTCCAGGCGATTTCTAGGTCGTCCCAGGGTTCAAACCTCGCCTACTGCTGGTCATTCGTGTCGACCCCTTGGGGTCGCGGTCTGGCACTCGATGGGGACCGATGCCGAGGCGGGCTCGGGAGTGGGCCTCGCCGTGAGGCGATCCCGGTGAGGCGCACTACCATGGAAATGGGGGCGTAGCCATGTCTCGACGTTTCTGGGCCACCTCGCGCGCCGGATTTCTCGCTCTCTCCACGCTTCTCGTCGCGATCACGGGACGCGCCGATGTCGTCTGGAAGGTCGTCGACGAAGGGCCGAGAGCGTCGGAGGCTGTCCAGATCCTCGGCGATGAAACCCGGACGCTCGCGTTCGGCCCGTCGGGGGACTGGGAGTTGCGCGGAACGACGTGGCACCCCGTACCGCTTCACACGACGGAGATCGTCGGGAACAAGCGGACGCTCTTCTTCGCGAACGGGCGGTTCGGGGCGACGACCGAGAGCAGCTCCACGTGCCTGGTTCAGCTCTTCGTCCTGAAGGGCGACACGTGGACCCGGCTCTGGAGCGAGACGACCTGCCATCCGGTCATTCGGTCGGAAGAGAGGCTCTTCGTCCTGGCGGAGGCCTTCAAGAGCTGCGGCTGTGCGAGCGATCCCGCGATCGGGCCGGAGGCCCGGCGCCTTCGCTCCGTCTCCCTCGCGGACGGCTCGGTCCGGGAGGAGACTCCCCTGCCCGCCTGTTCCGGCACGCTCTTCGCGCTGTCGGGGAGGCTTCACCTGATCGAGACGCCGCCGGTCTGCGGAGGTCCGGGAGCGCGCGAACTCGTCGCCCTCGCGAGCGCGCCGCCCTATCCCTTCTACCGGCTCGACGAGACCGGGTGGACGCAGCTGCCGCAGTGGGACCTCCCCGGCTGGACCTTCTTCGAGTCGACGCCGAACAGCCTCTGGGTGGTCTACGGGCTCGGTGGCGCCGACTACGCGGCCCGGATCCTGACCACGGCCGGCCTCTCGGGCCCGATCCCGGTTCCGCGCGACATCACGGTGAGCTCAGGAGGCCCGAAGCCGCTCGAGTGGAACGGGCGGCTCCTCGCCACGAGCCCCGAAGGACGCGGCAACATCTACCTCCTCGAAGGGAATTCCCTCGTCCGGGTGACGCCGGAATCGCCGGTGACCGGACGATATGCCGCGCCGCTCGTCTCTATCGCCGGCAACCGCATCTTCACGTCGGCCGACGGTTGGGACGTCCACGTCCGCGACGGCTCCGGATGGAGCGCGACGTCGCTGCTCGGCGGCCCGGCCGGGGCGCAGTCGTACCGGATGGGTGAGACGAAACCGTTCGCGACTCGCGGGACCCGGCTCTTCAGGCGCGACCGCGACGGCTGGGCGAGGCTCTCGGCCCCTCCGGGGTCCGAGTGGGCCGATCTGGGGACCATCTGGAGAGACCGGCCGGTCGTCCGGTCGAACGCGTCCGTGTCGGACTTCGGCCTCTTCGCTCACGACGAGACGTCGGACCAGTGGGTCGACCTGAAGGCTCCCGCCGGATTCGGAGGGCCGATGCTCGCGACGGGGCGGGACCTCTACGTCGCGGGCCCGCCGGGTCAGATTGCGAGGCTCCGGGAGGGGACCTGGACGATCCTCTCGGTGGCTCCGGCACCGGACTCACGCGTCGGCGGAATCGCCGCGATCCGCGAGGCGGGAGGGGTGGTCTTCGCCACGACGAACTGCGGGTGCGGGCCGCCGGACGTCCGTGACGAACCGACCTATCGCGTCGAGGGCGACCGGCTCGTGCCGGCGTTCACGGACCTCGACCCGCGGATGGTCGTCCGCGACGTCGTCGAGGTCGAGGGCCGCACGGTTCTCCTCGTGAAGGACGGTTCTCGGCAGGACTCGCTCCGCGCCGTCCTCGTCTCGCCGTCGCCCTCGGGTACGGCGACACTGCTGACCGCGGAAGACGTCCGGTGGGCTGGCTTCGACGGCGCGAGCGGAGACCCGCTGGCGAGGGCCGGCGACGCTCTCCTCTTCGACGGCCTGACCTACGAGCGAGGCCGGCTTCTCCGGCAGCGAGGCGCGTTCGTTCCGAAGACGATCGACCCTGCAGGCCGGTTTGCGAGCGGGGATCGATACGAGTGGCCCGCCACAGCAAACGTGCGGGTCCCGCTTCTGCGGCCCGTCCCGAGGGTCCGGAAGAACCTGGCTGCGATCGTCGATGCGACGGGATACGGCGGGACGCGCTACCGGAGCGAGCTTACGCTCACGAACCTCTCGCCGGTCGCCGCCTGCGTGGCGAGGGTCTATGCCGGCGCGGCGACCGAGCCGGTGCTCGAAGTCCCGCTCGGACCGGGCGCGCAGAGACGGATAGCGGACCCCGTTCCCGCCTTCGTCGGTCCGCTCGGCGTCGAGTTCGACGGGCTCTCGGACGAACGTGACGCGTGGGCGGCCGTCCGGGTCTTCAGCCCTTCCCACGGCGGGACGGCGGGGACCTCGATCCTCGGAACGGACCCCGGCAGCTTCCCGAATGAGACCACGCTGCTTCGACCGGTGCGCTCGCCGGGCAGCCGTCTCCACCTCGCGCTCGCCGTCTCGCGCGACGGCACCGACCTTCCGGTGTGGGCTCGCGCCGACTTCAGGCAGGTTCCAGAAGTCAATACTCAGTATCCGATTCCCGCGGGGGGCTTCCTCCAGCTCGATCCGGACCCCGCCAGGCAGCTCGGTTCGCTCCGCATCGAGTCTCTCTCCATCGGCCGCCCTCCTCTCAACGTCTCCCGCAACGACCTCCTCGGCTACTTCGTTCGGAACGACGGCGCGACGAACGACGGGACGGTCGTGCCGTTCGAGGAGCCGGACGTCTTCACAGGCCGGCTCACGCGTTTCCTCCCGGCCGTCGTCGGCGTGACGTCGGAGCACGGGAGGTACCGGACCGAGCTGACGCTCGGACGGCGGGAGCGATGGGGGCTGCCGGAGAAGGGCCTCCTCTTCACCGTCACCTATCGCGACGAGAAGGGCACATCGGTCTTCCCGATCGCCGTCGACCTCGACGGCATCGTGGAAGTGCCGGATGCCGGAGCGTGGCTCGCCGCGAACGGTGTCCCTATCGACCCGAACGGCTTCGCGGGGACTCTCACGTTCTCGTCCGATCGGCCGGAAGGGGCAGCCGACCTCCTCGTCACGGCGGTCGTCCAGGCACGGGGAGCCGGAGCTTCGGGAGACTACGGAGTCAGCGTCCCGGTCGTGAACGAGGTGCGGTGGGCCGAGGAGCGCGCGGTCGTCCCGGGCCTGCGCGAGGACGCCGGGTTCCGTTCGAACGTCGCCGTCGCGAACCCCGAGCCCGACGGCGGCCCGGAGGTGACTCTCGAGGTGACGCTTCGCCAGGCGTCCGACGGCTCCGTCATCGGGACCCTCCCGCACGTAACTCTGAAGCCCGGACGGCGATTCCAGTTCAACCGGCCACTCGAGGAGATCGGCTTTGGCGGTGACGCCTGGGCCGACGTGCGGCGGGTCGGCGGAGAAGCCCGATTCGTCGCCTACGGCGTCGTGAACGACAACGCGACCTCGGACGGCACGTTGCTTCCGATGGTGGAGCGGAGGTAGGGCGGGATTCGCCTGCGAGAGCCACAGGTTCGCGCCTCCGCCCTCTCTTGACGTCTCTG
>CAZNSS010000304.1:0-5254 GCA_964575465.1 uncultured Holophagales bacterium
CGCGGGGAGCCCGGCCGCGGCGAGGAGCGCCGCCGCGCGACCGGCGACGGCGGGCGACCCGTGAGCGGGGTAGCGGAGCTCGTAGAGCGCCCGCGGGAAGCCGTAGAAGTCGTGGACGGTCGACGGGCGCCCGGCGGCGGTCAGGGAGAGCGGCGTCTCCTCGCGGTGCGCCGAGACGCAGAGGATCGCGGAGGCCCTCGGCCACGCCGCGGCCCACGTCTCGAGCTTCGCCGCGAACGGCGTCCCGCCGAGCGCGTTCATCGGGTTCCCGTGGGCGGTGAAGAGGACGGGAAGGCGGCTCACCCGGCCACCTTCACGACGGTCTTTCCGGTGACGTGCCCCGTCGAGAGGTCGGCGAGGGCCCACGCGGCCTGGTCGAGCGGTGCCGTCTTCCCGACGACGGCCTTGAGCGCCCCGCCGGCGGCCCGGTCGAGGAGCCACGCGAGGTCCTCGCCGCGCGGCTTCAGCATCACCCACCGGCACCGCTTCCGGAAGCCGAGCGGCCCCCGAAGAGAGGCGCCCGCCGAAGCGAGGAACGGGCCGGCCCCCGGGAGCGTCGTGACGTAGACCCCCTCCCGCGAGAGGACGGGCACGCACTCCCCGAAGCTCCGGCTCGGGACGACGTCGAAGACGACGTCCCACTCCTCGCGGGCCTTCGTGAAATCGGTCTTCCGGTAGTCGAGGAGCGCGTCGGCACCGAGGCCCGCGAGGAGGTCGAGCTTCCCGGCGCTCGCGACCGCCGTGACGTGGGCACCGAGGAGCTTCCCGACCTGCACCGCGAACGTGCCGACGCCGCCCCCCGCCCCGTTCACGAGGAGCCGCAGGCCGGGGCGGAGCGCGGCGACGTCGCGGAGGGCCTGGAGCGCCGTCTGCCCGGAGGCGGGGATCGCGGCCGCTTCCTCGAACGAGAGCGCGGCCGGCTTTCTCACGGCGTGGAGCGCCGAGGTGGCGACCTTCTCGGCGAGCGCGCCGCCGAGCCCGGTCGAGACGACCACCTCGTCGCCGACGCGGAGGCCGGAGACGCGGGAATCCATCGCCTCGACCACGCCGGACGCCTCGCAGCCCGGAACGAACGGCCTCCTCGGGAACGCGAGGAACGGGAACTTCCCCTCGACGATCTTCCAGTCGGCGGGGTTCAGTCCCGCCGCGAAGACCCGGACGACGATCTGCCCCGGGCCGGGCCGCGGGTCGAAGACTTTCTTCACGACGCCCTCGCGCGGGTCGCCGTGCTTCTCGTAGGTGAGGGCCCTCATCGTCTCTCGCGCTCGCCGCACCGCGGCGGCGACGAGAGGATCGTACGCGCAGCGCGGCGCGGGCCCCGGCCTCCCCGCCCGCGGCGACGGGGCACGGTCGCGATACCGACGTTTTTGCGTGAATCTCTGCTGTCTATGACAGTTTTGTCGAATGCTGCACGACGCCGATCCCGAGACCGGCAGGAAAGCTCCGGATCCGCGCTGCCGGGCAACCCGGGAGAGGCGTCTCGGTGAAGCTGATCCGACGAATATGTCGTTAATCGTAACGTGACTTACAGGATTGTCGCCACAAACGGAGCCGCGGCGCGCCTCGCATGCGGGCCGCAAATCGAGTCGCTGCCGTCGCTTGAGACGGCGGCGGAGCCGGTTCCGCGGCCGGCATCGATCGTGCGCTCCGGGGGCCAGTTCCCGGGCGGGTGTCCGGGGTCACCGATGGAAGACGAAATGGGAGGTCGAAACATGAAAAGGCCCTTCAGCCTCACGAAAGTCCTCGCCCTGCTGGTGCTCGCCCTCGGCTGCGGAGCGCTCCTGGCGAGCGACCCGTCCGGGGCCACCACCGGCGGAATCGCGAACGTCCCCGCGAAGGTCGCGGGCCAGCCGACGATCGAGGAGCTCGGCGCCGCGATCGGGCAGACGCGCGTCTCTCTGAACTTCGTCTGGGTGCTGATGGCGGGCTTCCTCGTGATGTTCATGCAGGCCGGGTTCGCGCTCGCCGAGACGGGCTTCACGCGGGCCAAGAACGCCGCGCACACGATGACCATGAACTTCATGGTCTACGGGCTCGGGATCCTCGGCTTCTGGGCCACCGGCTTCGCGCTGCAGATGGGGGGCTCGGGAGCGCCGATGGGGGCCGCCCTCACGGCGCCCGCGGAGATGTCGAAGCTCCTCGGCCCGACGATCGCCGGGAACGTCTGGGGTCTCTTCGGCGGCTCGGGCTTCTTCCTCACGGGAGTCTCGTACGACGTTTCCGCGTTCGCGATCTTCCTCTTCCAGATGGTCTTCATGGACACGGCGCTCACGATCCCGACCGGCTCGATGGCCGAGCGGTGGAAGCTCTCGGCGTTCGTGATCTACGCGTTCGTCGCGTCCGGGCTGATCTACCCCGTCTTCGGCTGCTGGGCGTGGGGAGGCGGCTGGCTCTCGACTCTCGGCAAGTACGCCGGGCTGGGTCACGGTTACGTCGACTTCGCCGGCTCGGGCGTCGTTCACCTGACCGGAGGCGTCATGGCGCTGACGGGCGCGTACGTCCTGGGTCCCCGGATCGGCAAGTACGTCAAGGGGAAGGCGCAGGCCATCCCGGGACACAACATCCCGATGGCGGTCCTCGGCTGCTTGATCCTCGCCTTCGGCTGGTTCGGGTTCAACGCCGGCTCCACGCTCGCCGGGACCGACCTCCGCATCGCGGTCGTGGCGACGAACACGATGCTGGCCTCGGCCTCCGGCTCCCTCCTCGCGTTCCTCTACACCTGGAAGAAGTTCAAGCGACCGGACACGTCGATGGCCGTCAACGGCATGCTCGCCGGGATGGTCGCGATCACGGCGCCCTGCGCGTTCGTGACGGCGCCCGTCGCCGTCCTCATCGGAGCGATCTCCGGCGTCCTCGTCGTCGAGGCCGCGCTCTTCATCGAGAACCGGATGAAGATCGACGACCCGGTCGGCGCCATCGCGGTCCACGGGGTCAACGGCGCGTGGGGTCTCGTCGCGCTCGGGCTCTTCGCCGACGGCACCTACGGCGGCGGCTGGAACGGCGGACCGGCGGCGGGCGTGACGGGCCTCTTCTACGGCGACGCGAGCCAGCTCACCGCGCAGCTCGTCGGCATCGGCGCGAACGTCCTCTGGGTCGGCGCGACGAGCTTCGCCCTCTTCAAGGTCCTCGACCTCGTCGTCGGGATGCGCGTGAGCCCCGAGCAGGAGATGCAGGGGCTCGACTTCCACGAGGTCTCGGCGCCCGCCTACCCGGGTGACGGCTCCCCGGTCGCGTTCCCGGTCTTCGCGGCCCCCTCGGACAAGCCGATCGCCGTGGTCCGGGCCGCGGCCGTTCCCGCTCCCGCCGCGGGCGGGAAGTGAGAGGAGAAGACGCCATGAAGATGATCACGGCCATCGTCCGCCCCGAGAAGCTCGAGGCCGTCAAGGCGGCGCTCTTCGCCGCCGAGGTGGAAGGGCTCACGATCTCCCGCGTCTCCGGGCACGGAGGGGAGAAGACCGTCCTCGAGAGCTACCGGGGCCAGCCCCTCGTCTACGAGTTCCACGACAAGATCCGGTTCGACATCGCCGTCTCCGAGCCCTTCGTCGACCTGACCATCGACGCCATCGTCGCCGCCGCGTCGACGGGAGAGGTGGGAGACGGGAAGATCTTCGTGACGCCCCTCGAGCGGGTCGTGAGGATCCGGACGAAGGAGGTCGACCGCGACGCGGTGACTCCCGTCCACGTGGCGCTGAAGTAGTCGTCCCGGAAAATCGGCAGGCAGCGGCACGGGCCCCTCCCCCGGGAGGGGCCCGTGCAAGGAGTTCTCATGCGTCGTTCTGATCGGACTCTCGTGGCCCTCATCGCGCCCCTCGCCGCGCTCCTTGCCGCCGCCCCTTCCGCGGCCCAGGAGCCGCCTGCCGCGACCCCGCCTCCGGCGGCGGCGCCAGATGCCGCGCCGAAGTGGTACGAGGAGATCTCGGTGAACGGCATGGCGTCGGTGAGCTGGTCGTACAACTTCAACCGCCCGGCCTCCGCGACGAACCAGTACAGGGTCTTCGACTTCGACGACAACTCGATAAAGGTGGACGTCGTCGACCTCGTGATCCAGAAGGCGGTGTCGAAACCGGGCGACGCGGGCTTCCGCGTCGACGCGGCGGCGGGTTCCTCGATCCCGCGCATGACCGCCGCCAGCGGGCTCTTCCGCGACCCCGCCACGGGGAAGGCGGAGGACTTCGACCTGCAGCAGGCCTACGTCAGCTGGATCGCCCCCGTCGGGAACGGGCTCCGACTCGACGCGGGCAAGTTCTTCACGATCGCCGGCTTCGAGTTCGTCGACCGCTGGGACGGGTACAACGACAACGCCACGCGCTCGTTCCAGTTCGGGTACGCCGAGCCGGTGACCCACACCGGGCTGAAGGCGAGCTACGCGTTCTCCGACTCCGTCTCGGCCCTCGCCCTGGTCGCCAACGGCTGGGACGTCGTGAAGGACAACAACTCGTCGAAGTCGCTCGGCGCCGGGCTGACGGTGACCCCTGGCCCCGCGGCGACGTTCTCCGTGGCCTACCTCTACGGACCCGAACAGGCGGGCAACAGCTCCGACAACCGGGGCCTCTTCAACGTCATCGCGACCCTGAAGCCGAGCGACACGGTCACGGTCGGCTTCAACCTCGACTGGGGGACGGAGCAGGGGCTCACGCCCGGCGGCGGGACGGCGACCTGGTGGGGCGTCACCGGGTACCTCCGCACGAACCTCTCGAAGAGCCTCGCCCTGGTGTTCCGGGCCGAGCACTTCGACGACGCCGACGGTGTCCGGACCGGGACCCGTCAGAAGCTGGAGGAGGTCACGCTCACTCCCGAGGTGAAGGCGGGCGCGCACCTCGTCTTCCGGGCGGACCTGAGGGTCGACTTCTCCGACGAGCCCGTCTTCGAGAACCGGGACGGCGCCTTCACGAAGAAGCAGCAGCCGACCGTCCTTCTCAACGCGCTCTACACGTTCTGAAGATGGCGGGGACGGCGGCGGCCGGGGGCGCCGCCGTCCCCGCGCCTCACTTCCAGTGCCCCCGGACCCACTCCTCCGTCTCGGGGAGGCCTCCCTGCATGACGAGGTAGCCGTTGTGCGGCTCGCGCGGGGTGATCTCGTGGGCGATCGGCGTCGTCATCATCCGCATGACCTCGGCCCGCTCGCGCGTGTGGCCGAGGACCCACGAGAGCTTCATGAGCGCCGTCTCGGGGATCATGTTGTCGAGCGGGACGATCCCGAGGTCCATCAGGTCGCGGCCGGTGTCGTAGACGTACATCTGGGCGAAGCCCCAGA
>CAZNSS010000305.1:0-5247 GCA_964575465.1 uncultured Holophagales bacterium
CCGTCGCAGGACCTCGTCCTCGGCCTCTACTACCTCACCCGCCGCAAGGAAGGGTGCAAGGGCGAAGGGCGCGTCTTCCCCGGCTTCGACGACGTGCTCCTCGCGCACGGCGGCGGCGAGGTCGACACGCACGCCGGCATCACGGTCCGCTACACGGGCCGGCTCATCGACCTCGAGAGCCAGGTCCTCGGCGACCAGGACGTCGTCCACGCCGAGCCGATCGAGTGCAAGGCGACGCGGATCGAGACGACCGTCGGCCGCGTCCTGCTGTCGGCCAACCTCCCGAAGGACATCCCGTTCATCAACGGGACGCTCAAGAAGAAGGGCCTGCAGGACCTCGTCAACTACTGCTTCGTGAACCTCGGCCTCGAGCGGACGGTCGAGATCCTCGACATCATCAAGGCCCTCGGCTTCCAGGTCGCCACGCGGGCCGGCATCTCGATCGCCGCCGACGACATGCGGATCCCGGCGAAGAAGACCGTGCTCGTCGAGAAGGCCCGCCGGGACGTCCTCGAGGTCGACAACCAGCGCGCGCAGGGCGCCATCACGGACGGCGAGCGCCACAACAAGATCATCGACATCTGGCACCGCGCGACCGAGTCCGTCTCCGACGAGATGTTCAAGGAGATGAAGACCCAGGACGCGGAGCCGGGGAACGAGTTCAACCCCATCTTCATGATGGCCGACTCGGGCGCCCGAGGCTCGAAGGAGCAGGTCCGCCAGCTCGCCGGGATGCGCGGTCCCATGTCCAAGCCCTCGGGCGAGGTCATGGAGCAGCCGATCATCTCGAACTTCCGCGAGGGCCTCTCGGTCCTCGAGTACTTCATCTCGACGCACGGAGCGCGCAAGGGCCTCGCCGACACGGCGCTCAAGACGGCCGACTCGGGCTACCTGACCCGGCGGCTCGTCGACGTCGCCCAGGACGTCATCATCAACGAGGAGGACTGCACGACGCTCGACGGCATCACCGTCACGGCGATCGTGGAGGGGGGCGAGATCCTCGAGCCGCTCCGCGACCGCATCGTCGGCCGCTTCGTCCAGGAGGACGTCTTCGACCCGGCGACGGACGCCGCGATCATCGAGGCGAACGACGTCATCACCGAGGAGATCGCGACGGCGATCCAGGAAGCCGGCATCGAGAAGGTCAAGATCCGCTCGGTCCTCACCTGCGAGACCCGGCGCGGCGTCTGCCGCAAGTGCTACGGCCGGAACCTCGCGACGGGCCGGATGGTCGACATCGGCGAGGCCGTCGGGGTCATCGCGGCGCAGTCCATCGGCGAGCCGGGAACGCAGCTCACGATGCGGACCTTCCACTACGGCGGTACGGCCCGCGTCGCCGAGACGGCCCGCCACGTGGCGAAGAACCCCGGCGTGGCCCGGATCCTCAACGCCCTGACCGTCCGGAAGATGGACGGCACCGAGGTCGTCGTCAACCGGAACTCGAAGCTCGTCATCCAGGACGCCAAGGGGCGCGAGAAGGAGCGCTACTCCCTCGCGTACGGCTCGACCCTGAAGGTCTCCGCCGGCGACGAGGTGAAGCCGGGCCAGCTCCTCGTGTTCTGGGACCCGTTCGCCTCGCCGATCCTCTCGGAGATCGCCGGCAAGGTCGTCTTCAAGGACATCATCGACGGGGAGAACCTGCGCGAGGAGACCGACAAGGTCACGGGCCTCTCGCAGAAGATCGTCGTCGAGACGACGGGCACGACCGAGAAGCGGGCGCCGCAGCTCGTCGTCCTCGGCGTCGACGGCACGGAGCGCCGCTACGCGCTCCCGATCCCGTCGCACCTCATGGTCGCCGACGGCGACACCGTGAACCCCGGCGACGCCCTGGCCAAGAAGCCCGTCGAGAAGAAGCGCACCCGCGACATCGTCGGCGGTCTCCCGCGCGTCGTCGAGCTCTTCGAGGCGCGCCGCCCGAAGGAGCCTGCGGTCATCACGGAGGTGTCGGGCGTCGTCCGGCACGCCGGGACGGTCAAGGGCCAGCAGAAGCTCGTCGTCGAGTCGGAGGACGGCCAGAAGCGCGACATCCTCGTCCCGCGCGGCGCCCACGTCATGGTCCAGGAGGGCGAACGCGTCGAGGCGGGGGACTCGCTGACGGAAGGCGATCCGTCGCCGCACGACATCCTCGCCGTCAAGGGCGAGAAGGAGCTGCAGCGGTACATGACCGACAAGATCCAGGAGGTCTACCGCTCCCAGGGCGTCGGCATCAACGACAAGCACATCGAGGTCATCGTCCGCCAGATGATGCGGAGCGTCCGCGTCGAGGAGGTCGGCGACACCGAGTTCCTCATCGACGAGCAGGTCGACAAGTTCCGCTTCCGCGAGGAGAACGACCGGATCGTCGCCGCCGGCGGCAAGCCCGCGCAGGGGCGCCCGCTCCTCCTCGGCATCACGAAGGCCTCCCTCTCGACGGACTCGTTCGTCTCGGCGGCCTCGTTCCAGGAGACGACCCGCGTCCTCACGGAGGCGTCGATCGCCGGGCGCGTCGACCTCCTCCGGGGCCTCAAGGAGAACGTCATCGTCGGGCGCCTGATCCCGGCGGGGACGGGCATGGACTACTACCGCAACATCGAGCTGGAGAGGGAAGAGATCCCGGTCCAGCCCGACGAGGTCGAGGAGCCCTATTACGACGACGAGCCGCCGGTCGTGGCGGCGGACCTCGACGAAGAGATCTGAAATGTCCAGGGGGAACCCGGTCCGCCGGATCCCCCCAAATCCCCTCCGCGCGGCGAGGCCGCTCGCTTCGCTCGCTCGGAATGACGGGGACCCGGTCCGCCGGGTCCCCCGGAAGCCCTGGACGGGGGCCGAAAGGCCGTGGAATCCCGCCCGCGACGACCCTTCGGCCCCGGATCGTCCGGGGCCGACCGGCCGGCCGACCCCATGGGTTGACATGCCGGGGACTTGCACGTAATCTCTGCCGGTTTCGCACCTCGGGCATGCTCGTTCCGGGCGGCTCAGAGGGTCGAACCGACATCGCTAGTAACCGGGGAAACGCGGGCCCGAAGGGCCGAAAAGTCGTCTCCCCGGCGGGGAAGAGGAACCGAGGAAGCCTGATGCCGACGATCAGCCAGCTCGTTCGTAAGGGGCGCGAAGCCGTTCGTTACAAGACGAAGTCGCCCGCCCTCCAGTCCTGCCCGCAGCGGCGGGGGGTCTGCACCCAGGTCAAGACCACGACTCCCAAGAAGCCGAACTCGGCGCTCCGCAAGATCGCCCGCGTCCGGCTCACGAACGGCATCGAGGTGACGACCTACATTCCGGGCATCGGGCACAACCTCCAGGAGCACTCCATCGTCATGATCCGTGGCGGCCGAGTGAAGGACCTCCCCGGCGTCCGCTACCACATCATCCGGGGGACGCTCGACGCGGTCGGCGTCGCCAACCGCAAGCAGTCCCGCTCGAAGTACGGCGCCAAGCGCCCGAAGTCGTAGAAGGATAGGGGAGAAGAGCCGTGCCGCGCCGTCGCGAAGTCCCGAAGCGCGAGGTCCTTCCGGACCCGCTCTACCAGTCCCAGCTCGTCACAAAGTTCATCAACTCCGTCATGGAGCGCGGCAAGAAGTCCACCGCCGAGGGGATCTTCTACGGCGCCATGAAGCAGATCGAGGGGAAGACCCAGGACGACCCGCTCAAGACGTTCAAGAAGGCCCTGGAGAACGTCAAGCCCGTCCTCGAGGTCAAGTCCCGCCGCGTCGGCGGCTCGACCTACCAGGTCCCGGTCGAGGTGAAGCCGAACCGCCGGACGTCCCTCGCGATCCGCTGGATCATCAACTACTCGCAGGCCCGCGGCGAAAAGACGATGCGGGACAAGCTCGCTGGCGAGCTCCTGGACGCGGCGAACAACCGCGGCAACTCCGTGAAGAAGAGGGAGGACACCCACAAGATGGCGGAGGCCAATAAAGCCTTCGCGCACTACCGCTGGTAGCTGCCTGCACGGACAGGGAGGTGGCCGGTCGACGGCAGCCTCCCCGGGATGCCCGGAAGCCGTGGAAACCGGTCGCCCCTTCGGGGACGAAAAGGTCCGCGGGAACAACCGAACCGGGCCACGCCTAACAGCGTGCGGAACCCGCCCGAGGTCGCGGAGACGCGAAGCCCGGGAGGGTTCGACGGCGCAGACACGACCGAGGTCGGGAAAACAACCTTTATGGCGAGAACGCACGCGCTCGAGAACTGCAGGAACATCGGCATCATGGCCCACATCGATGCCGGTAAGACCACGACCACCGAGAGGATCCTCTATTACACCGGCGTCAACTACAAGCTGGGAGAGGTCCACGAGGGGACGGCCACGATGGACTGGATGGTCCAGGAGCAGGAGCGCGGCATCACGATCACCTCGGCCGCGACGACCTGCGCCTGGAAGGGAACCCGGATCAACATCATCGACACGCCGGGGCACGTCGACTTCACCGCCGAGGTGGAGAGGTCGCTGCGCGTCCTCGACGGCGCCGTGGCGGTGTTCGACGCGGTCTCGGGCGTCGAGCCGCAGTCCGAGACCGTCTGGCGCCAGGCCGACCGGTACGGGGTCCCGCGGATCGCGTTCGTCAACAAGATGGACCGCGTCGGGGCCGACTTCGACCGTTGCGTCGAGATGATGATCTCCAAGCTCGGCGCCAAGCCGGTGCCGATCATCCTCCCCTGGGGCTCCGCCGAGACGTTCCACGGCGTCATCGACCTCCTCGAGGGGAAGGCGCACGACTACCGCGAGGAGGCCCTCGGGGCCGAGTTCCAGACCGTCGAGGTCCCCGCAGAGCACCGGGCCGAGCTCGAGGCGTGGCGGGAGAAGGCGATCGAGGCGATCGCCGAGACCGACGACGACCTCATGCACAAGTACCTCGAGGGGATCGTCCCGTCCGTGGCCGAGCTGAAGGCCGCCCTCCGCCGGGCCACGATCGTCGGCAAGCTCCATCCCGTCGTCTGCGGCTCGGCCTTCAAGAACAAGGGCGTGCAGCAGCTCCTCGACGCGGTCATCGAGTACCTCCCGTCGCCCGTCGACATCCCGCCGATCAAGGGCGTCGACGAGGACGGCAAGGACACCTGGCGGGAGACGAAGGACAACGCCCCCTTCGCCGGGCTCGTCTTCAAGATCATGACCGACCCCTTCGTCGGCCAGCTCGCCTTCTTCCGCGTCTACTCCGGGCACCTCGACGCCGGCTCCGGCGTCTACAACGCCACGAAGCAGACGAACGAGCGCGTCGGCCGCCTCCTCAAGATGCACGCGAACAAGCGCGAGGAGATCAAGGAGGTCTGGGC
>CAZNSS010000306.1:0-5238 GCA_964575465.1 uncultured Holophagales bacterium
ATGGACGTCGCGCTCCCCAAGGCCGACGGCTTCGAGGTGGCGCGCATCCTGAAGGGGACCCCGACGTTCGCGCAGGTCCCGGTCCTCCTCCTGGGCACGCGCGTCGACCGTTCCCAGGAGCACTTCGCCAAGCAGGTCGGGGCGAGCGAGATCCTGGCGCGCCCCGTCGTGGAGCGCGACCTCGTGGAACGGATCTGGAAGCTCCTCGGCGCCCGGGGCTTCTACCGGGACGAGGCCGGCTCCGCGCGCTACACGCGGACCGCGCCGAAGCCGGCCTGACCCCTCGCCCCTCCGCACCCGTAAGAGCCGTCCCTGGAGGGGGATCAGCACACCTGCTAACCTCCCTCCCCCGGAGGAGTCCCAGTGATTCGACTGTTCCCCCGCGAGGAGACCTTCCTTCCCCAGTTCGGCCGGGCCTCCGAGGTGATCCTCGAAGCCGCCCGGGTCCTCGACGCGATGGCCGGCGGACCGGTCCTCGACGACGAGAGGGCCGCGGAGATCAAGCGCCTCGAGCACCAGGGCGACCAGATCGCCCACGAGACGTTCGATCTCCTGAACCGCACCTGGATCACCCCGATCGACCGCGAGGACATCCACTCGCTCGTCAAGACGCTCGACGACGTTCTCGACTACATCGACGCCGCCGCGTCCCGCATCGTCCTCTACCGGATCGCGACGACGACGCCCGAGCTGAAGAAGATCACGGCCGTCATCGTGCAGTCCGCGATCGCCATCCAGAAGGCGATGGCGCTCCTCTCCGACCTCAAGAATTCCCGGCAGATCCTCGAGGCGTGCGTCGAGATCAACCGGCTCGAGAACGAGGCCGACACGGTCGCCCAGCTCGCGATCGGCCGGCTCTTCGCCGAGGCGAAGGACCCGATCGAAGTCATGAAGTGGAAGGAAATCTACGACTTCGTGGAGGGCGCGACCGACCGCTGCGAGGACGTTGCGAACACGCTCGAGACGATCGTCATCAAGTCGACCTGAGGCCCCGTGACCTACATCGTCCTCATCATCGTCATCGCCCTCGTCTTCGACTACATCAACGGCTTCCACGACGCGGCGAACTCCATCGCCACGGTGGTCGGGACGCGGGTCCTCTCGCCGAAGGTGGCCGTCGTCTGGGCGGCCTTCTTCAACTTCGTCGCGGCCTTCGCCCTCGAGACGCGCGTCGCCAAGACGATCGGCAAGGGGATCGTCGACCCGAAGATCGTCGACCCCGACCTGATCCTCGCGAGCCTGGTCGGCGCGATCGTCTGGAACCTCCTCACCTGGTGGTGGGGCCTCCCCTCCTCCTCGTCGCACGCCCTCATCGGCGGCTTCGCGGGGGCGGCCTTCGCGAAGGCGGGCGCCGGGAGCCTCGTCTTCACCGGCCTGGCCCTGACGAGCGTCTTCATCGTCCTCTCGCCGCTCTTCGGCCTCGTCCTCGGCTTCGCGAACTACGTCGCAGCGACGTGGGCGTTCCGGAAGTGGAGGCCCGACCGGGTCGACCGCGTCTTCCGCAGGGTGCAGCTCCTCTCGGCGGCGGCCTTCTCGTTCGGCCACGGGATGAACGACGCCCAGAAGACGATGGGGATCATCTTCGCCCTCCTCCTCGCCACCGGGCACCTGTCCGGCTCCCACGTGCCGTTCTGGATCGTCCTCATGTGCCACGCTGCCATCGGCCTCGGCACGCTCTCGGGCGGGTGGCGGATCGTCCGGACGATGTCGATGCGGATCACGCCGCTGAAGCCGGTCGGGGGCTCCTGCGCCGAGTTCGCCGGAGCCTTCACCCTCATCGGCGCCTCCCTCGGCGGCATCCCCGTCTCGACGACCCACACGATCACCGGGGCGATCATGGGCGTCGGCGCCTCCCGGGGGCTTTCCTCGGTCCGCTGGGGCGTCGCCCGGAACATCGTCGTCGCCTGGGTGCTGACGATCCCCGCCTCCGCCATCGTCTCCGCCCTCACCTGGAAGGCCTTCGTCTTCCTCAGGGGTTGATCCAGCCCCCCCTAAAGGGAGGCGGCGGGACCGACTCCGGTGCACAATCCCCCGGCATGAGCAGCGGCACGGTGCTCGGGGCCCGGCACTCGTCTTCCGGGTGGCGCATTCCGCGCCCGCCGAAGCGCGAGGGTCCCGTCGTCCCCGTGACCGAGAGAGACCTCGAGGAGGTCTGGCGTCTCCGGTTCCGCGACCCGCTCGTCGAGTCGGCGTTCCGGGAGGAGCAGCGGGGCGCGAGCGCCCGCCTCCTCAGGCCGTCGGTAGCCGTCGCCCTCTCGACGATCCTCGCGTTCGGCCTGCTCGACCCGATCGCCTTCCCGGAGACCTGGCCCGTCGTATTGTCGATCCGGATCCTGGCGCTCGCAGCCCCGGTCGCGCTCCTCCTCGGCCTTTCCTACCTCCCCGGCTCCACTCGATGGACTCGGCCGGTCCTGGAGGTCGGCGGCGTCGGCGCGGGCTGGGGCATCGCGGCGATGATCGCGGTCGGACAGCTCAACGAGCCGGGAACGAGCCTCTACTTCGTCGCCCTCAGCTTCCCCATGGCCTCCGCGGCCATCGGGCTCATTCCCTCGGGGTTCGCGGCGAGCGTCGTCCGCGCCGGCCTGATCGTCCTCTCCTTCCCGGCGGTCGCCCTCGTGCGGAGGCTTCCGGGCTTCGGCCCGCCGCTCCCGTCCGACGTCGTCGTCGTCTCGCTCGGGACGCTCCTCCTTCTCTGGTTCTTCTTCACCGTCGCCGGGTACATCCGGGAGGCCTACCAGAGGCGGACGTTCGTCTCGATGCGCCTCCTCGAGGCCGCCAACGACAAGGTCCGTTCCGTCGCCTCCGAGCTGAAGCGGCTGAACGAGGAGAAGAGCACGTTCCTCGGGATCGCCGCGCACGACCTGAGGAACCCGCTCGGCGTCATCCTCGGCTACGCGGAGATGCTCCGCGACGAGGAGTTCCCGCGGAAGGAGACGGCCGAAATGGCGGCCAAGGTGGTCACGGCCGCCGAGCGCGTCCGCGACCTCGTCGCGGGGCTGATCGAGGTGAGCGCGGCCGAGGCCGGCCGCGTCTCCCTGGAGAAGCGCCCGTGCGACCTCCTCTCGCTCGCGAAAAGGGTCGTCGAGACCCAGGTCGCCTCCGCCGCGCGCAAGGAGATCGGGATTCGCGTCGTCGGCCCCCCCGTCGTCGTGACCGGCGACCCGGGAGCGATCCAGCAGGTGGTCGAGAACGTCGTCTCCAACGCGGTCAAGTTCTCCCCTTTCGGCTCGACGGTCGTCGTGACGGTTCGCCCCGACGGCGGCGCCGGCGTCGTCGAGGTGGAGGACGAGGGCCCCGGCGTGACCGAGGCCGACCGGGCGCGCCTGTTCGCGAAGTTCGCCCGGCTCTCGGCGCGACCGACCGGGGGCGAGTCCTCGACGGGGCTCGGTCTCTCCATCGTCAAGACGCTGACGGAGGCGATGGGGGGCGAGGTGTCCCTCGAAAGCCCCCCGGGGCGCGGCGCCCGGTTCCGGGTCCGGCTCCCGGTCTGACGGGACCGGCGAGGCCCCTTCCCGGGCCCCGTTGCGCCCGGGGCTGTTCTATCCTTCCGCAACGTGAGCTCCCGCGCCGCCAGCTGTCCCTCGTGCGGAGGCGAGGTCCTTTTCCGCGCCGGCTCTTCGGTCGTGACCGTCTGCCCGCAGTGCCGGTCGGCGGTCTCGAGGAAGGGCGTGAGCCTCGAATCGCTCGGAACGGTCGCCGAGCTGGTCCCGACCTCCTCTCCGTTCCGCGTCGGGACGACCGGAAAGCCCAAGGCGCAGGGGATCAAGCCGTTCCGGATCGTCGGCAGGCTCCAGCTCTCGACGGGCGAGGGAACCTGGGACGAGTGGCACGTCTCGTTCGAGGACGGCCGCTACGCCTGGCTCGCCGAGGCGCAGGGGGGCTTCTGGCTGATGCGGCCGCTGCCACCCCCCTCGAACCCGCCCGCCCCCGAGTTCACGCAGATCGCTCCGGGACAGCGCCTGAACTTCGGCGCGTACGGGCAGTTCACGGTGACGGACCGCCGCCAGGCGCTCTACGCTTCGGCCGAGGGTGACCTCCCGTTCGCCTCCGTGCCGGGCGCGGTCTTCATGTACGCCGACCTCTCGGGGGCCGACGGGAGCCTCGCGACGCTCGACTACGGCGACGACCCGGGGGTCGACGCCTTCTTCGTCGGCAAGCAGGTCCAGCTCGCGGAGCTGGGCGTCGAGGGGCTCGAGGGATGGTCGCAGCGGAAGGTCGCGGCCCGGTCGTCCTCGCTCAACTGCCCGGCCTGCGGCGCGGGACTGCAGCTGAAGGACCCCGCGAACGCCGTTCGCGTCGCGTGCACCTACTGTGGCTCCGTCCTCGCGACGCCCGAGGGCTCCTCGGCGGAGAAGTTCGAGGTCCTCTCCCGGCTCCAGAAGGTGCCCTTCAGGCCTCTCCTCCCGCTCGGCGGCGAGGGGACCCTCCGCGGGCGGCCCTACGCGATCCTCGGGGCGATCCTGAAGGCCTGCACGGTCGACGGCGTCTCGTACTACTGGCGCGAATACCTCCTGAAGGAGACGAAGACGGAGGCCTACCACTGGCTCGTCGAGTCGAACGGCCACTGGACGTTCGTCGAGCCGATCGCCGCGGGCGAGGTCTCGACCGCCCCCCGGCTCGCCGTCTGGCGCGGGACGCGCTACCGCCACTTCCAGGCGACCACCGCCCGCGTGGAAGCGGTCCTCGGCGAGTTCTACTGGGAGGTCAAGAAGGGGGAAGAGACCTCCGTCTCCGACTACGTCGCCCCCCCGCGGATCCTCTCGGAGGAGAAGTACGCGAACGAGGTGACCTGGTCGGAGGGGAGCTACGTCCCGAAGGAGGAGCTCGAGACGGCCTTCGCGCTGAAGGCCCCGCTCCCGGCCTCCGAGGGAGTCGGCTCGAACCAGCCGTGGCCGTACGCCGAATCGGCGCGGGGGTTCATGAGGACCGTCGGCCTCCTCGCCGGGATCGCCCTCTTCCTCTTCGTCTTCTTCAACATCAAGGCCGACCGGAAGGTCGTCTACCAGGGGCGGCACGACCTCTCGATCGGGGCGAGCGACCCGACGCTCTCCCCCGATGCGCTCTCCGAGACGCTCACGGTCGTCACCGAGCCGTTCGAGATCCCCCACTCGGGGAACGTCGAGGCGCGGATCGACGCGCCGACCGACAACAGCTGGGTCTTCGTGAGCGCCGTCCTCCTGGAGGAGGCGACCGGGCAGGCCTACGGCTTCGGCCTCCAGTCCGACTACTACCACGGCG
>CAZNSS010000307.1:0-5236 GCA_964575465.1 uncultured Holophagales bacterium
AGGACGCGGTGGGCCGCGTCGGGGCCGAAGTGGCGGACCGCGTCGAGGAGGACCCGCACGCGCCCGCGCCCGGCCCGCTCGTGCGCCGCGAAGACGGTCTCCACCGCGTCGCGGACGGCCGGCCACGCGAGACCGAGCTTCTCGACGATCGCGGGGGAGACGTAGACCTCCGCATACGCGATCCGCTCCCGCCGAAGACGGGAAGTCAGGTCGCGGGCGAGGAGGGCGAAATCGTCCGGCGAGCGGAGGAGGCGGCAGACGTCGCGGTAGAGCGCGAGGAAGCCGGCGAGGCCGTCGAAGGGGCGGCGGGAACGGACCGCCGCGGCGTCGGGGAAGAGGGGCGAGCCGGCACGGCGAGCGAGGCGGACGACGGTGGCGGGCCGGACGGCCCCTTCGAGGTGGAGGTGCAGCTCGGCCCGGGGCCGGAGGAGGAGCCCGCGGAGGGAGTCGGCGTCGGCCACGCCGCCGCATCGTACGGGAGAGCGCGGACCGGCGCCGTCTCCCTCGTCCCCTCGGAGCGCCTCTGGCTGCGGGCGGCCGCCTTCGGCCTCGATCTGATCGGACTCGCGGGAGGGCCGCTCCTCCTCGCGACGGTCGTCGTCTTCCTCGTCGGCCTGCTGGCGGCGGAGCCCCCCGCGGGCCTTCCGTGGGTCTACCGGGCGGGGCAGGTCGTCTTCGTCCTTCTCTTCCTCCTGCGCGACGCCCGCGGGGCGAGCCCCGGCAAGCACCTCCTCGGTCTCGAGGTCCGGACGAGGGACGGGGCCCCGGTGGGGCCGTTCGCCTCGGTCCTCCGGAACGTCCCCCTTCTCGTGCCCCTCCTGAACATCTACGAGGCCCTGGCCGTCGTCCGGCGGCCCGACTCCCGGCGCCTCGGCGACCGACTGGCCGGGACGAACGTCGGGGAATCCTGAGCGGGGCGAAACTTTCACCCCCCCACGTGCGTTTCTGCTGGTGGAGGTCGCCCATGGACCCGTCCCGACGCTTCCCACGGCTCTTCGCTCCCCTCGCCGCCCTCTCGCTGCTCGCGGTGGCCGTCGCCGGCGCCGCGCGGGCGGACGACCCCGTGGAGGAGAAGTTCGAGAAGACCTATGACGGCACCGGGATCGACCGCCTGAAGCTCCAGAACGTGAACGGCTCGATCCGGGTCGGGACGTGGGACAAGGCGAACATCCGGGTCTTCGCGGTGAAACGGGCGAAGGGCTCGCGGGCGGAGGAAGCCCTGGCCGAAACCCAGATCCGGGTGACGAAGCAGGGCTCGACGCTCGACGTCGAGACGATCCTCCCGAAGCCGTCCCGGACCTGGGGGGTCTTCAACTGGGGGAGCAAGACCGGGGCCGAGGTCTCCTACGAGCTTTCGCTTCCCGCCGGCCTCGAGGTCGACGTCGAGACCGTGAACGGCAGGGTCTCCGCCGAGCACCGGCGCGCCCCCCTGACGCTCAACACCGTGAACGGCTCCGTCCGGGTCGAGGCACACGACGCCGCCCTCCACGTGAACACCGTGAACGGCTCCGTCGAGGTCACCTTCGCCGGGCCGCTCCAGGCCGCGGATCTCGAGACGGTGAACGGCTCCGTGACGGTCTCGTGCGTGCGCGACTCCTCCTTCCGCTACGACCTGCAGACGGTCAACGGAAAGATCCGGTCCGACTTCCCCGACGTGACCGTCGAGGGGAAGTGGGGGCCGAAGGAGGCTCGCGGCGAGGTCGCCGGCGGGAAGGGGCGGCTCACCGTCGAGACGGTGAACGGAGAGGTCCGGATCGTCGCCTTCGACGCGGTGGCGCGCTGAGCCGGCCGGCTCCCGATAGACTCCGGTCCACGCCGAAAGGAGAACGCGATGCCGGATGACGTCGGAGCGTCGGCTCCGCCCCCGCTTCCTCCGCCCCCGCCTCCCCCCGCGGTCCCGGCGGGCTCGAACCGCTCCCTGATGCTCGTCCTCTCGTACCTCGGGATCCTCGCCCTCATCCCGCTCCTCACCGAGAAGAACGACCGCGAGGTGCAGTGGCACGCAAAGCACGGCCTCGTCTTCCTCGTCGCCTACATGGTCCTGACGCTGGGCCTCTTCTTCGCCAGCCTCGTCGTCGGGTTCATCGGGATGCTCCAGATTCCGCTCTGGCTCGGCTACCTCGTCCTGATCATCCTCGGCATCACGAACGCCCTTGCGGGGAAGAGGTTCGTCATCCCCGGGCTCTCGGACTTCGCCGACAGGTTCTGACGCGGCGGCAGGTCCCGGGAAGATCGAAGGCCCGCCTTCCGGCGGGCCTTCGCGTTCCTGAGAAGTGGTGCCCTGGGCCAGACTCGAACTGGCACGGATTGCTCCACACGCCCCTCAAACGTGCGCGTCTACCAATTCCGCCACCAGGGCACGGTGGGGGAGGGAGATGATACCGATCCGCGGCGCGGAATCAAGCCTCGACGCGGATCGGAAGGAAAAAGAGCTACCGGGTCGCCGGAGCAGCCGGAGCCGGAGCCGACTGGGCGGGCGCGGCGGGGACCGCGTTCGCCGGGGCCGGGGCTGCCGGGACGGCGGGGGCGGTCTTGGCAGCGGCGGGCTGGCTGCCGAGCTGCTTGATGACCGACGACTTCGGTCGCGCCTGCAGGAGTGAGATCGCGACGGCAAGGACCGCGAACGCGACGAAGGACCACGTCGTCACCTTCTCGAGGACGGTCGTCGCACCGCGCGCGCCGAACGTCGTCTGCGACGAGGAGGCGCCGAAGGCGCTCGCCACGTCGGCGCCCTTCCCCTGCTGGAGGAGGACGACGAGGATGAGGAAGACGCAGACGATGACGTAGATCGGGACGAGGACGTAAATCATGCGCGAGTCTCCGGCCCGCCGCCCGGAAGGCGAAACGGGCCGGTGAGGATACCCCACCGGCCCGCAAAGGCCAAAACGGGTCCTTTCCCGGGGGTCAGTCGCCGGCGGCGACGGCGAGCGCGGCGAAATCGGCCGGAACGAGCGACGCGCCCCCGACGAGCCCGCCGTCGATCTCCTGCTTCGAGAAGAGCTCCCTCGCGTTCGCCGGGGTCACGGAGCCGCCGTAGAGGATCCTCACCCCGCCGGCCGCGTCCGCGCCGAAGCGCTCCGCGAGCCGGGCCCGCAGGAAGGCGTGTGCGTCGTTCGCCATCTCGGGAGTCGCCGCCCGGCCGGTCCCGATCGCCCAGACGGGCTCGTACGCGAGGACGAAGCCGGGAGGGAGGCTCCCGCCGAAGAGGTCGAGCGCCGTCATCTGGGCCGCGAGGACCGCTTCCGTCCGTCCGCCGTCACGCTCTTCGAGCGTCTCCCCGACGCAGTAGACCGGCACGAGCCCGGCGTCGGCGAGGCGCTTCATCTTCCGCGAGAAGTCGGCCTCGGTCTCCTTCCGGTCGCGGCGCCGCTCGCTGTGCCCGACGAGGACCATCGCGGCCCCGACGTCGGCGAGCATCGCGACGGAGACCTCCCCGGTGAAGGCCCCCTTCGGCTCGACGTGGACGTCCTGCGCCGCCAGCTTCACGCGGGTCGGCAGGAGGTGGCGGCCGACCCGCTCGAGCGCCGGAAACGCCGGCGCGATCGCCAGGTCGACCGATTCCGGCAGCGCCGGGAGGCGCCCGAGGAAGTCGTCGCAGAAGGCGGCGGCTTCCGAAGGGGTCTTGTTCATCTTCCAGTTCGCGACGACGAGGGGAGTTCGTCCGGCCTTCATCTCGGGGACCTCCGTCGGATCGGGGCCGCAGAACGGCCCCGGGTCGTGGGCTGTTGCAGGAGAGGAGCGGCTAGAGGAGAGCCTCGACGCCCGGGAGCTTCTTGCCGCTGATCAGGTCGAGGGAGGCGCCGCCGCCCGTCGAGACGTGGGAGATCTTCGGCCCGAGCCCGGCCTCGTTGATCGCCTCGACGCTCTCGCCGCCGCCGACGACCGTGAAGGCGCCGGAGTCCGCCATGAGCTGCGCGACGCCGCGGGTGCCCGCGTCGAACGGCTTCGTCTCGAAGACCCCCATCGGCCCGTTCCAGAAGACCGTCTTCGCCCCCTTCATCATCCGGGCGAACATCTCCAGCGTCTTCGGGCCGACGTCGAAGGCGGCCTGGGCGGCGGGAATCTCGTTCATCGCGACTGCCTTCGCCTGGCCGGCCGCCTCGAGCGAGGGGGCGACGAGGAAGTCGGACGGGAGGACGAGGTTGACGCCCCGCTCCTTGCAGCGGTCGATGACCTTGCGCGCGATCGGCACCCCCTCGGGCTCCAGGAGCGACTTTCCGACGCCGAGGCCCAGGGCGACGACGAAGTGGTTCGCCATCCCCCCGCCGACGAGGAGCGTGTCGGCGCGCTCGACGAGGGCCTCGAGGGCCGCGATCTTCCCGAGGATCTTGGCGCCGCCGAGGATCCCGACGAACGGCCGATCGATGTCGTCGACGACCTTCCCGAGCGCGGTCAGCTCCTTCTCCATCAGGAGGCCGACGCCGCGCGCGTCGGGGGCGAAGTGGACGGCCATCCCCGCCGTCGAGGCGTGGGCGCGGTGGGCCGTGCCGAAGGCGTCGTTCACGTAGACCTCGGCGAGGGAGGCGAGGCGCTTCGCGAAGGCCGGGTCGTTCCCCTCCTCGCCGGCGTGGAAGCGGGTGTTCTCGAGGACGAGGACGCCGCCGTCGGCGAGCGACTTCGCGGCGGCCTCGGCCACATCGCCGACGCAGTCGGCGGCGAAGGCGACCGGCACGCCGAGGAGCGCCTCGAGCTTCTTCGCCACCGGGGCGAGCGAGTACTTCGGGTCAGGCGTCCCCTTCGCCTTGCCGAGGTGCGAGGCGAGGATGAGCCGCGCCCCCTTCTCGCGGGCGAGGCGGATCGTCGGGAGGGCCTCGGTGATACGCGTGTCGTCCTTCACGACGCCGTCCTTGATCGGGACGTTGAAGTCGACGCGGAGGAAGACGCGGCGGCCGGAGAGCTGAAGGTCCCGGATGCTGCGGGGGAGAGTGGCCATCGGAAGACTCCTCGGGTCCGTCGTCTTGGGAACGAACCGGACGGACCGGCACCTCGTGGCGAGGATCGATTCTATAGTCGGCGCGTGACGATCACCCCTCTCGGAACGCGGGTCCTCCCGATCGACGCCGCCCCCGGGCGCCTCCGCCTCCTCGACCAGCGCCGCCTCCCGCGGGAGGAGGCCTGGATCGACTGTGCCTCCGCGTCGGACGCGGCCGAGGCCATCCGGAGCCTCGCGGTCCGGGGAGCGCCCCTCATCGGCGTCGCGGCGGCGTGGGGACTCGCGCTCGAGGCGGGGCGCCTC
>CAZNSS010000308.1:0-5234 GCA_964575465.1 uncultured Holophagales bacterium
GAGTTCCTCACGATGATCCCGGCGAGCGCGATGAAGCCGATCATCGAGGTCGCCGTGAAGAAGATGCCGAAGAGGCCGTGCGCCGGGAGGATGCCGATGAGCGTGAGCGGGATCGGCGCCATGATGATGAGCGGCGTCACGAAGCTCCGGAACCAGCCGACGACGAGGAAGTAGATCAGGACGAGGACGGCCGCGAAGGCGATCCCCATGTCGCGGAAGACCTCGTACGTGATGTGCCACTCGCCGTCCCACTTCATCGCGTACTTCGTGGAGTCGGTGGGGAGCGTCGTCGACATGACCGTCAGCGGCGAGCCGTCGGGCGACTTCAGCGCGTTCACCTTCCCGCCCATGTCGAGGATCCCGTAGACGGGGGCCTCGGCGACGCCCGCCATCTCGGCGAGGACGTAGGTCACCGGCTGCAGGTTCTTGTGGTAGATGAACCGCTCGGCCTTCGTCTCCACGACGGTGACGAGCTCGCGGAGCGGGACGAGCCGCCCCGTGCCGCCGTGGACGGCGGTCTGGAGGAGGCCGTCGCGGCTGGAGCGCTGGGCGCGGTCGAGGCGGAGGACGATCGGGACGGGGTTGCGGGCGTTCTCGTCGCGAAGGAGCCCTGCCTCGGCGCCATTCAGCGCGACGCGGAGGGTCCGGGTGACGACCTCGGGGGTGACGCCGGCGCGGGCCGCCTTCTCGCGGTCGACGACGAGCTCCACCTTCGGGGCCTCGTCCTCGACGAGCCAGTCGACGTCGACGACGCCGGGGGTCTCCTCGAAGATCTTCTTCACCTGGCCCGCGAGGCCGATCCGCTTCTCCATGTCGGGGCCGTAGATCTCGGCGACCATCGTGGAGAGGACGGGGGGGCCGGGCGGGACCTCGGTGACCTTCAGGTTCGCGCCGTGGGCCATCGCGATCGGCAGGAGGAGCGTCCTCACGTCCTTGGCGAACGTGTGGCTGTCGCGCTTGCGCTGGTCCTTCGGGAGGAGGTTGACCTGCAGGTCCGCGACGAGGGGGCCGGACCGCAGGAAGTAGTGCCGCACGAGGCCGTTGAAGTTGAACGGGGCGGAGGTGCCGACGTAGACCTGCACGTCGGAGACCTCGGGGAGCTTCCGCACCTCGAGCGCGAGGTCCCGGGCGACGGAGTTCGTCGCCTCGAGCGTCGTCCCCTCGGGCATGTCGACGACGACCTGGATCTCGCTCTTGTTGTCGTACGGGAGCATCTTGACCTTGGCGACCTTGAACCAGACGAGCGACATCGAGAGGAGAAGGAGGACGGCGACGGAGCCGACGAGGGCCCAGCTCTTCGCGGGGCTCGTCAGGAGCGGCGTGAAGAGCTTCTGGTAGAAGCGGTGGAGCTTGTCTTCCTGGTGCGTCTCGGCGTGCCCTTCGAAGGCCGCCTTGCCGGCGTGCTCCTCGGCGTACTTGCGGAAGAGCTTGAACGTGAGCCACGGCGAGACGACGAAGGCGACGAAGAGGGAGAAGATCATCGCGGCCGAGGCGTTGATCGGGATCGGCCGCATGTACGGCCCCATGAGGCCGGAGACGAACGCGAGCGGCAGGAGAGCGCCGACGACGGCGAACGTCGCGAGGATCGTCGGATTCCCGACCTCGTCGACGGCGTAGATCGTCGTCAGGCGCGGCGGGCCCCAGCCGAGCTCGTAGTGCCGGTGGATGTTCTCGACGACGACGATCGCGTCGTCGACGAGGATGCCGATCGCGAAGATGAGCGCGAAGAGCGTGACGCGGTTCAGCGTGTAGCCGAAGAGGTACGACGACGCGAGCGTGAGGGCGAGCGTCATCGGGACCGCCACGAGGACGACGATCGCCTCGCGCCGGCCGAGGAAGAAGGCCATCAGGAGGACGACCGAGAGGGTCGCGAGCGCCATGTGGAAGATCAGCTCGTTCGACTTCTCGTCGGCGGTGTGGCCGTAGTCGCGCGTCTTCGTGAGGGTGACGTTCGAGGGGATCACCTTCCCCTTCAGCCCCGCGACCCTCCTGTCGAGATCCTCGACGAGCTCGACGGCGTTCGTCCCGGGCTTCTTGGCGACGGAGACGGTGACGGCGGCCGTGTCGGCGCCGCCGGAGATCCCGCGGTGGGCCGCCCCGGGGCCGGCCATCATCCAGACGTACTGCGAGGGCTCGTCGGCGCCGTCGGAGACGGTCGCGACGTCGCGGAGGAAGACGGGCCTGCCGTTCCAGACGGCGACGACCGCGGCGCCGACCTCGTCGGCGTTGCGGAAGAGGGAGCCGACCTCGACCTGGGTCTCGGCGTCCGCCGTCGCGAAGCTCCCTGCGGGAAGGCGCCAGTTCGCGCCGGACAGCGCCATGTAGGCCTGCAGCAGGGAGACCTGGTGCGCGGCGAGGCGGTCGCGGTCGAAGGTGACCCTGAGGACGCGCTTCTCTCCGCCGAGGACGGTCACCTGCGCGACGCGCGGGTGCTTCGTCAGCTCGACCTTCAGCTCCTCGGCCACCTGCGCCAGCTGCATCGGCGAGGCGTCGGCGGACCAGAGGGTGTAGGCGAGGACCGGGACGTCGTCGATGCCGCGGGAGACGACGAGCGGCGGCATCGCGCCGGCGGGAAGCTCGGCGGCCTTCTCCTGCAGCTTCGTGTGGACCCGGACGGCGGCCTGGTCGGGGTCGGTCCCGACCATGAAGCGGACGATGATCATCCCGCCCGAGGGCTGGGTCGTGGAGTAGACGTACTCGACGTTCGGGATCTCGTAGATCGCCTTCTCGAGGGGCGACGTCAGCCGGCGCTCGACCTCCTGGGCCGTGGCGCCCGGCATCCCGAGGAAGACGTCGATCATCGGGACCTTGATCTGCGGCTCCTCCTCGCGCGGCGTCACCAGGACGGCGAACGCGCCGACGAGGAGCGAGAAGACGACGAGGAGCGGGGTGAGCTTCGACTCGAGGAAGGCCTTCGCGATCCGCCCGGAGGCGCCGACGGGGCGGCGCGTCATCTTCAGCTTGAGCGCCTCCCGCTTCGTATCGGCGATGTTCGCGGGGGAACCCGGGCCCGGTTTCCCCCGGTCCCCCTCCGCGGCCCCCGAGGCGGATTCGATCGACGCCTTCTGCGCGGCGTCGTTCGTCGGCTCGCTCACTTCTTCACCTCACCCGAGGCCGGGCCGCGGACCTCGGCGCCGTCGGCAGGCGCCGAGGAGAGGCCGACGAGCACGTCCTCGCCTCCCTTGAGGCCGGAGAGGACCTCGACGACGTCGCCGTCGCGCGAGCCGAGCGTCACGGCGCGGGTCCGCGCCTTGCCCTTCTCGTCCTTCACGACGACGAGGCTCATCCCGCCCTGCGCAAGGACGGACGAGGCGGGGACGACGACGGCCGTCCGGCGGCCCGTCTCGAGGACGGCGCGCCCGGAGACGCCGGTCGGGACGAGCGCCCCGCCGACGTCGACCTTCGCCGTGAAGGAGTGGCTGGCCGGGTCGGCGCCCGGGGACATCTCGACGACGCGGCCCGGGAGCGGCCTGGCGCCGGGCGTCGCGTCGAGCGTCACGAGGAGCGTGGCGCCCACGGCGAGCTTCGACGAGGCGACGATGCTCTCGGGGACGGAGAGGACGAGGCGGCGGCCGGCCGTCGACTCGACCATGACGAGCGGACGGCCCGGGGCGGCGAGGTCGCCCGGCTCGACCATCTTCTTCGCGACGCGTCCGGCGAACGGGGCGACGACGCGCGATTCCTTCGCGACGGAGGAAGCGGCGCTGACGGCGCCCGTCGCCTGCTCGACGGCCCCCCTGGCCTGCTCGTACTGCATCCGGGCCATGTCGAGCTCGAGCTCGGAGGCCGAGCCGGACTTCTGGAGGGCCTGGAAGCGCTGGTAGTTCCGCTCGGCCAGGGCGAAGCCGGCCTTCGCCTGCGCGAGGGCGCCGCGGGCCTGCGACTCCTGCCCCTGGGCCGTGGCGGGGTCGATCTCGACGAGGAGCTGACCCTGGGCCACGAGGTCGCCTTCCTTCACGGGGACGGCGACGACGGACGCCATGACGCGGCTGGACACCATGGCGGACTTGCCCGCCTCGACGGTGCCGGAGAGCTCGATCCGCTGGGGGATCTCGCGCGATTCCGCCTTCGCGAGGGAGGCGGAGACGGGGTCGGGGGTGGCGATCTCGCCGGCCTTGTGCCCGCCGCCGCAGGCGGTGAGCGCGAGCGCGCCGGCCACGGTGAGGGTGGCGAGGGAAACGGTCTTCCGGGAAGTCATGCGAGCCTCCGTGCTCTTCTGCTGGGTCGGGACGGGGAGGAGGGAGTAAGAGGCGCTCACGGGGCCACCGTCTCCGGGGCCTTGCCGGCCTTCACCGCGAGGCGGAGCGCGGTGGCGTGGGCGTCGGCGCGGGCGACGAGCTCGCGCGTCTCGGCCTCGCGGCGGGCGGTCGCCGCGTCGAGGAGGTCGATCGTCTTCACGACGCCGCTCTTGAAGCGCTCGTCGGTGATCCGCTCGCTCTCGCGGGCGGACTCGAGCGCCTTGACGGCGGTGGCGTGGCGGGCGCGGGCGGTGACCGCCTCTTCGTACGCCTGCCTCACCTCGAGGGCGACGCCGTCCGCGAAGCGGGCGACGTCCTCGCGGCCGGCCTGGGCCTCGAAGCGGGCGGCGGCGACGGCCGCCTTGTCGGCCCCGCCCTGGAAGAGGTTCACCGCGGCGAAGGCCATGACCGTCCCGGCCGAGCCGCTCGCCCCGAAGAGGTTCTTGTCGTGGAGGTCCCAGCGGGCGGAGACGCCGACCTTGGGGAACCAGGCGGCCTTCTTCACCTTCTCTTCGAGCTCGCCGGCCCGGAGGAGGCTCCTCGCCGCGGCGAGGTCCTTCCGGGACGCGGCCGAGGCGACCCAGGAGGCGGCGTCGCCGTCGAGGGGGCTGGGGCCGGGGAGAGGCGCGAGCTGCCAGGTCGAGTCCTGCGGGACGCCGATCCGGAAGGCGAGGTTCGCGTTCGCGACGCGGGCCTTCCCCTTCGCGTCCTCGAGCAGGTCCTCGACGCGGGCCAGCTCCACCTCGGCCCGGAGAAGCTCGGAGCGGACGAGCATTCCCTGCTCGACGTAGCTCTTCGCGAGCTCCACGTGGGCCTTCACGGTGTCGCGGGCCTTCGTGAGGAGCGAGACGAACTCCTCGGCCTGGGCGAGCATCACCCAGGCTTCACCGGCGTTCAGCGCGGCGTTGTCGGCGGCCCAGGAGGTCTGGCTCCCGGCGGCCTCGGCGGCGCTCCTGGCCTGGTCGATCCGGCCGGAGAGCTCGCCGCCCGTGAAGA
>CAZNSS010000309.1:0-5230 GCA_964575465.1 uncultured Holophagales bacterium
GGCCGGGACCGCACGCGCGGCGACAGGAATTCCTGTCGCCTTCACCCGGATTCGTCGGAGCGGGTCGGGCGCGACCGTGGGAGCGGCCCGCGGTCCCCGGTCACGGCCGCAGGTGACAGGTTCCTCTGTCGGGTCGGCGATCCGGAGCGCCCGGCACCTTCGGCCAACCCACTGATTTCCATTTACTTGCGCCCTGGCGACGGGGCGGGCACCCGCGTTGCGATGACCCCGGCAACACCGAACGGGAACGAAAAGGAAGGGAGGGACGGGATGAGGAAGAGACCGTAGCCGGCCGCTGCCGCCCGCACGAAGAAGAGACGAATCGAACGATGCCCCGAACGCTCACCGCCTCCATCCGGGGCAGGAAACCCGAAAAGGGAGAAAAGGAGAACACCATGTTCGCTCGCAATGCTGCCCGCACGCTCGCCCTCGCCCTCGGCCTCGTCGCCCTCGTCGCCTCCGCTTCGCCCGCGCTCGGCGCGGACGAGGCCGCGACGCCCGCCAAGAAGACCGTCAACGTCAACACCGCCTCCGCCGACGAGCTCGCGCGCCTCCCGCGCGTCGGCCCGTCGCTCGCCGGGAAGATCGTCGAGCACCGCCAGCAGCACGGCCCGTTCAAGCGCGCCGAGGACCTGATGGAGGTGAAGGGGATCGGCGAGAAGATGTTCGCCGTCCTCAAGCCGTACGTCTCCGTCTCGGGCCCGACGACCCTGACCGAGAAGGTCGCGACGAAGGGGACGCGCAACGCCAAGTCTGCGCCGAAGGCGAAGGCCCCCGCCGCCGCGGAGAAGACCGGCCGGTAGAGCCGCGCGCGGGCCGGGGGGAGCGCCTCCCGGCCCGCGCCCGCACCGCAAAAGACCCATCGCGACGGGTGACGACGTGCGCCGCCTCCGCCCCGCCCGGGGAATCTCCCTTCCCGAGCTCCTGACGACGCTCGCGATCCTCTCGATCACCGCCGGCCTCTCGACCGCCGCCGTCCACACCTTCGCGGGGATGACGTCGCTGCGCGCGGCCTCGCAGGAGGTCGCCTCGGTCTTCTTCCAGGCGCGGAGCCGCGCCATTCACCGGAACGGCTACTCCGGCGTGAAGTGGATCGCCCACGACGGCGACCTGACGCTCGAGATCCACGACGACGGGGACGGCGACGGCGTGAGGAACGACGACATCGAGAGCGGCGTCGACCCTCTCGTCTTCGGGCCGGTCTCGGTGAGGAACCGCTGGCCCAGGGTGAAGGTCGGCTTCATTCCCGGCTTCACCGCGCGCGACCCGAAGGGGAACCCCGTCGGCGACCTCTCCGATCCGATCCGCTTCGGACGGTCCGACATCGCGAGCTTCTCGCCCGTGGGCGACTGCTCGCCCGGCTCGGTCTGGCTGGGCGACGACCGGAGCCGCCAGGCGCTCGTCCGGCTCACGCCCGGGAGCGCGACGATCGGGATCTACGAGTGGGTCGCCGCGCGGCGGAGCTGGATCCGCACCTGGTGACGCATCACGCGAGGCCCGAGGCGGCGATCGCCTCCGCTGCCGCCGCGAGCTTCGCGGGGGAGCCGAGGTCGAACCAGAGTCCGTCTTCCGGAACCCGGTACGGGACGAGCGCGAAGGCGCCGTCCCGTTTCTCCGTCGAGGGGCGAAGGACGTCGCGGGCGAGCTCGGAGACGCCGGGCGGGATGCGCGGGACGAGCGCGGGGCCGGCGAGCTGGAGGCCGGTGAAGAGCCAGGGCCCCGTCGCCTCCGGGAACGGCCGCTCGTTCCCGAGCGAGACGAGGCGCCCCGCGGCGTCGCCCCAGAGCGCCGTCTCGCCCGGGACCGCGTGGGGAAAGACACCGAGGGCGGAGACGACGCCGGGCGCCTCGAAGGCGGCCCGGAGAGGAGCGAAGGGGAGCGTCGTGAAGAGGTCGCCGTTGACGACGAGGAACGGCCCGTCGCCCAGGAGGCCGCGCTCGGCCGCGCGGCGGATCGCGCCCGCCGTCCCGAGGATCGGGTCCTCCGGCGACCAGGCGACGGGGATTCCCTCGCAGGAGTCGCCGACGGCCGCCATCAGGGTCCGGGCGAGGTGGTGGGCGTTCACGACGGTCGACGTGACCCCCTCCGCGCGAAGGTGACGGAACAGGCGGACGAGGATCGGGACGCCGAGGAGCGGGAGGAGCGGCTTGGGAGTCGTGAGCGTGGCCGGGCGGAAGCGCGTGCCGAAGCCTGCCGCCGGGACGAGCGCCCTCATTGCGGGAAGACCATGTCCTCGGGGAGGTCGGGATCCTCCTCGCGCGCCGCCAGCCAGAGACCCCAGTAGGAGTGGCGGAGGAAGAACTCCTCGCGGACCCCGAGCTCGCCCGCGAGCGCGCGGACGGCGTCGGCCTCCCCCTCGATCTCGGCGAAGAGGCCGAGCGGCGTCTCGTCGACGACGACGAGCGGGCGCGCCGCGTCCGCGAAGCGCCACGGCGTCCGCCGCTTCTCGTAGCGGAAGCGGGGCCGGAAGCCGAGGGCGTCGAGGAGCGCGAGGACGGCCCCGGGCGCGTCGACGCCGCTCTCGAGCTCGAGCCGCGTCTTGACGCCCCCGTCGAACGACGCGGGCCCCTTGAACGTGAGGAGGCCGCGGCCGTCCACCGCCCGGACCCGGAGCGCCCGCCCGCCGGCGCGGAGCGAAGAGGCGTCGTCGTCGAGGAGGACGTTCACCTCGTCCTCGGGCAGGCCCTCCAGCGCACCGAGCGCGCGGAGGCGCTGCTCGAGGGCCGCGCGGTTCCCGACCCGGAACTTCGCCTCGATCTCCTGGGGGCCGCTCGCCACGTCCCTAGAATACCGGCCGTGCCGCGCGCTCGCATTTCCGGCGTGAGGGTCCGCGCCCCGAGGGCGCCCGACGAAGCCCTCCTCGCCCGCCTCCTCGGCGTCCCGGCCGACGCCGTCTCGGATATGGAGGTCGTGCGCCGCTCGCTCGACGCGCGGAAAAAGCCCGACCTCGTCTACGAGTACGCCGTCGAGCTCGACCTCGCCGCCGAGCCGGCAACGCCTCCCGCGCCGCCGCTGATCCTCGAGCCGGCGGCCCCGAAGCGCGCCCCCGAGCTCCTCCTCCCGCCGCTCGAGCGGAAGGCGCGGGTCGCGGTCGTCGGCACCGGCCCGGCCGGACTCTTCGCCGCGCTCGCCCTCGCCGACGCGGGGGTGGCCCTCGTCGTCCTCGAGCGGGGGGACGCCGCCGAGGAGCGCTACCGGACGGTGATGCGCTTCTGGAAGACGGGCGACTTCGACCCCGAGTCGAACGTGCAGTTCGGCGAGGGGGGCGCGGGGACGTTCAGCGACGGCAAGCTGACGTGCGGCAAGCGCCACGACAAGATCGCCGTCGTCCTCGAGACGCTCCACCGCTTCGGCGCGCCCGACACGATCCTCTACGACGGCAAGCCGCACATCGGGACCGACCGGCTCGTCGTCGTCCTCCGGAACATCCGCAAGCACCTCCTCGAGCGGGGCGCGGAGGTGCGCTACCGGGCGAAGGTCGCCGACGTCGTCCGCGACGGCGAGGGCGGCCCGCTTCGCGGCCTCCTCCTCGAAACGGGCGAGGAGGTGCCCTGCGACGCGGCGGTCTTCGCGCTCGGCCACTCGGCACGCGACACCGTCGCACGGCTCCGGGCGCGTGGCGTCGCCATGTCGGCGAAGGCGTTCGCGATGGGGGTGCGGATCGAGCACCCGCAGGACGACGTCGACCGGATCCAGTACGGGCGCGTCGCCTCCTCCTGCGGCGTCCTGCCGGCCGACTACAAGATGACGGCGCAGACCTCCGGGGGGCGCGGCGTCTACACCTTCTGCATGTGCCCTGGGGGCGAGGTGATCGCCTGCTCGTCGGAGCCGGGGGGCGTCGTGACGAACGGGATGTCGCGCTACAGGCGCGCCTCGGGCTTCGCGAACTCCGGCCTCGTCGTCCAGACGCACCTCGCCGACTTCGCCGGCGAGGACGGGCCCGAGGTCCTCCGCGGCATCGCCTTCCAGCGGCGCGTCGAGCGAGCCGCGTTCGAGGCCGGCGGCGGGACGTACGCCGCCCCGGCGATCCGCGTGACCGACTTCCTCTCCGGCCGCGCGCCGCGCCCGCTCCCGCGCGGGACCTACACGCCCGCCTGCGTCCCGAGCAAGCTCGACGCCGTCTACCCCGCGCCCTACCTCGTGGCGCTCGCCGAGGCGCTCCGCTTCTTCGACAGGAAGATGCGCGGCTTCGTCTCGGAGGAGGCGGTGCTGATCGCCCCCGAGTCGCGCACGTCGTCACCGGTGCGGATCGAGCGGAACGAGGCGTGCGAGTCGCCCTCGCTCCCGGGCCTCTTCCCGGCGGGCGAGGGAGCCGGCTTCGCCGGAGGGATCGTCTCGGCCTCCCTCGACGGCCTGCGCGTCGCGCGCGCCGTGAGGGCGCGCCTCGCGGGCGAGGCGCCGCCGACCGAGACGGCACGGCTCGTCTCGGGGCCGGAGTACTAGGCCGGCGCTTCCTCGGCCCTGGCCCTGCGGCTGAGAGGGTTTCGGTCCGCGCGCGCGAGGACCTCCTCCCAGCCGAACGGGACCGGCGCGTCCGCCTCCTCGCCGAGCTCCTCCCACTCCTCGTCGGAGAGCGGCGACCGGGTCTTCGCCGGTGCGAGCTTCTCGCCCGTCCTCCTCACCGAGAGGACGAAGTGGCTCGCCTCGCCCGAGGCGATCTCGAACGACGTCGCCGGGAACTCCCCGTGGAACGCCGCCTCCTCGAGCTCGGGCTGCACGAGGAGCGCGACGGCCCCGTCGCCGAGCTTCACGAACCACGTCGCTCCGACGAAGCTCGGGCGGTCGGCCACGACCTTCACGACCGCCTCGGTCTCGTAGCGAGCGACGACGACCGCTCCGCCGTCGAGGTCCTTCCGCAGGAGCTCCTGGACCTCGGGCGCGGGCCTGAACGCTTCCCCGTACCGCGCCGTCGCCCGCTTCCCGTAGAACCACGCGGCGCCGCCCCCGATGCCGACCGCGAGGAGGAGCCGGACGAGCGCCGGAACCACCCCGGGGAGGAGGAGGTTCAGCAGGACGAAGAGCGCGAAGGTCGCCGGGAGAGCCACCATCACGGCCGCGATCCATGCCGGCTTCCCTTTCCCCTTCGGGTTCAGGTGCGCCTCGAGCCTCGCCCGCTCCTCGGCCGTCGCGGTCCGCGTCGTCGTCGTCTTCATGAACGCCGGATGATGCCACCGGCCGCGCACGCGGCACCCGTTCCCCCGCGTGAATTCGAGCACCGCATCGGAGATGC
>CAZNSS010000310.1:0-5218 GCA_964575465.1 uncultured Holophagales bacterium
CTCCGCGGGGGCGGGAACGGACGGCGGCAGCGGGGCAGGGCCTTCCGAAAGGACGACGATCTCGCGGGCGCCGCACCGGGCTCCGAGCGCGGCCGCGTCCGAGCCGGCGGGAAGGGCGACGAGGAGCCGGAAGCCCATGCGCGTCGCGTCGGCGGGCGTCCCCGGGAACGTCCCGATCAGCTCGCCGCCTGCCGCCGCCTCGTTCATCGCCGTTCGGAGGGCCTCGTCGAAGGTGTCGAATCCGAGGTCCAGGTCGACGAGGACGAGCGCCTTCCGCCGTCGGACCGCCTCGCCGACGCGGTGCCGCTCGTAGTCCGAGAAGGACGCGTCGAGCTCAGGGGGGAGCGACGGGGCCGTCGGCGAAGGACCGGGAGACGCCGAGAGGATCGCGGCCTGGAGCCGGTCGCCGAGCCGCTCGGCGAGGACCGGCGCCTCCTCTCCCGCGGCGACGCGCGCAACGAGCGAGGAGAGAGCCGCCAGGCCGTCGCGCACGGCGGCGTGCACCGCCGGCGTCAGCGCGACCCGCCCCATCCTCACGGAATCGAGAAGCGCCTCGAGATCGTGCGCTCCCTCCGCGATCCCGGCGAAACCGACCATCGCCGCCACTCCCTTGAGAGAGTGGAGGCTGCGGAAGAGGGCGTTCACCTTCGCCGGGTTGGGGTCGTCCCCTTCGCCTTCGAGCGCTTCGACGCTGGCACCGGCCTCCTCGAGCAGAGTCTCGGCCTCGGAGAGGAACTCTCTCTCGAAGCCTCCGGCCGGCCCTGGCGATCGGCTCATGGAGCCTCCGGAGGCCGCACCTGGAGGACCTCCTCGAGGACGCGGTCGAACGTCTCGGTGTCGAACGGCTTCCCGAGGTAGCCGTCGGCGCCGGCCTGCCGGGCCCTCGCGAGGTCCTGCGGGTCGCGCTCGGTCGAGATCGCCACGACCGGCAGACCGCGCTGCTCGGGCCGCGCCCGGATCATCCGGATCAGCTCGAGGCCGGAGAGCGTCGGCATGTTCACGTCGGTCAGAACGAGGTCGAACGGCGCCCGCGGGAGCTCGCGCAACGCCTCGAATCCGTTCTCCGCCTCCACGACCTCGATCCTCTGCCCCGTCCTCCGGGCCCACCCCTCGAGGGCCTGGCGGATGAGCAGGCGCGCGGGCCCGGAGTCGTCGACGACGAGGACGTGCCGACGGGTCCGGCCCGGGACGGTCACGGGCGCTCCGCCCCCGGGGAAAGCTCGACCGCCTCCACGGCGCGAAGCCGCGGCCGGAAGAGGGTCCCGTCGCGCGCGAGCCGTTCGATCGCCGGCCCGCGGGAGAGCACTCTCAGCCCGAAGCCGTCGGGGGGCGCACCGGGGAGCGCGAGGTGTCGCGCCGTGACCGTGTTCGCGAGGCCGCCGGGGTCGGACGGGACCCAGCCGAGGCCGGGGACGAAGACCTCGATCCAGCGGTGGCGGACCCCGCTGATCCCTTCGTTGAACAGCTCCTGCGAGCTCCCGTTCAGCTCGCCGGCCACGCGTGCCGTCAGGATCCCGGTCACCTGGCGGGCCGGAATCCCGCCGCGGCGGAGGAGGTCGGCGGCGAGGAGAGAACGGCCGACGCACGACCCGCGGCGGCTCCGGTGGCAGGAGGTGGCGGTCTCAGGGATCAGGCCCGGAAGATCGTAGCGGATCCGCTTCGCGACCCAGGCCACGACGCGCTCCACCCCCTCGAGCTCCGTCGTCGCCCCGCGGAGGAGCATCCGCGAGAGCGACTCGAGCTCGTCGTCCGCGGGGAGCGGCTCGTCGAGGAGGGAGCGCGCCTCGGCGGAAAGCGCCTGCGGATCGACCGGCCAGGGCGCCGTGTCCCGGAGGGCCGAACCGTCGACCTCGACCGTGGCGACGAGCGCCCGCCCGTCGGGCGACGAGAGGACGATGCGGTAGCCGGCCCCTTCGACGGCCCGGACGGCCTTCCACGGTTCCGGCCCCTCCACGAGGTAGCGGGAGGTCTCGACCGGCCGCGGGCGGGGCGCCGCCCCCCTCTCTCCCGAGAGGAGGAGGAGCGCGAGCGCCAGCGCGGGATTCACGGGGTCCCCGCCGGCGAAGGCTTCGGCCGCCGGGGCTTCGCCGCCTCGCGAGGCCCGTACAGGCCCCGGCGGATGCCGTCGAGCACGCCGTTGATGAAGGGCGCGGAGGACGGGGTCGAGAACTTCTTGGCGATCTCGACCGCCTCGTCGATGACGACGGGGTCGGGCGTCTCGTCCTCGTGGAGGAGCTCGTAGAGGGCGACGCGGAGGAGGTTCCGGTCGACCGCGGGCATCCGCCCGAGACGCCAGTGATCCGACTGCTTCCCGAGGCGTTCGTCCAGCTCGGCCAGACGCGAGATCGTCCCGAGGACGAGGCGGGAGGCGTACTCCTGGACGTCGGGCGACGCGCTCACGTACTCGTCCGTGCGCGCGAACATCTCCTCGGGCTCGGTCCCGGCGATGTCCCGCTGGTAGAGGAGCTGAAGTGCCAGCTCCCGGGCCCGACGCCTCCGGCCGCTCACGGCGACCCCTAGCGCGCCGGCGCGCCCGCTCGCAGCCGCGCGCGGAGGTCGGCCAGCTCGACGGCTGCCGTCGCCGCCTCGAACCCCTTGTTGCCCCCCTTGGCTCCGGACCGCTCGAGCGCCTGCTCGAGCGAATCGCACGTCAGGACGCCGAAGGTGATCGGCAGGTCGAGCTCGAGGCCGACCTGGAAGACGCCCTTGGCCACCTCGGTGGCGACGTAGTCGAAGTGCGGCGTTCCCCCCCGGATCACGGCTCCGAGCGCCACGAGGGCGTCGAACCCGCCGACCTTTCCCAGGTCACGCAGGGCGAGCGGGATCTCCCACGAGCCCGGCACCTTGACGACGGTCACGGCGTCCTCTGCGGCACCGAGCCGCCGGAAGGCATCGAGGGCCCCTTCGAGGAGGCGGGAGACGACGATGTCGTTGGTCCGGGAGGCGACGATACCGAACCGCCGCCCGTCGGCGCGAAGCTGGCCCTCGAGCACGTTCATGACCGCCTCAGTCTAGCAGAGAGAAGCGGCCCGACGGGCAGACGGAACCTGCATCCGCCCTGGCACCTCCCGCCCCGCGAAGCCGCTCGGCGAGCGGTGCGGCAAGCGGCCCTCCGAAGCTCTCGGCGTACCGCGCGAGGAGCTCGTCGAGGGTCCAGCGCTTCGGCTGGGGGCCGAGCGTCTCGAGGCAGAGAACGGCCGCGACGGCGCCGACCCGCCCCGCCTCCTCCCACGGGAGCCCACGGAGGCGCGAGGCGACGAGGCCCGAGCGGAACGCGTCCCCGACCCCGGTCGGGTCGACCGCCTCGGTCCGGAGGAGCGCCGCCGGGATCCGGATCGTCCGGGCGCCCCCCGGCTCCCCGGACGAGCACCCGCGCAGGGCGATCGTGGCCCCCTCTTCCCCGCGAGTGATGACGAGGACCGGCACCTTCGCCGCCAGCTCGATCTCCGAGAGGCCCGTCTTCTTCTCGATGACCCCGAGCTCGTAGTCGTTCCCGATGAGCATCGCGGCCCCGTCGAGGCCGTCGAGGAGGTCCTCCGCGTCGAGGCGCGCCACCTGCTGGCTCGGGTCGTAGACGTACGGGATCCCGAGCTCGCGGCACTCGTTCGCGTGGAGCCGCATCGCCTTCGGGTCGCTCGGGCAGATGAGGGCGAGGGCCACGGCGCCCGGGGCGTACGGGCGGAACGACAGCTCGGAGGCGCGGGCCATCGCCCCCGCGTAGAACGTCGCGATCTGGTTCTGCTCCTCGTCCGTCGAGACGAAGAACGACGCCGTGAAGACGTCGTCGCAGAGCTTCATGTCCGAGACGTCGACGCCCTGCTCGCCGAGCCAGGCCCGGTAGTCGCCGGCGTCCTGACCCGCCGTGGCGAGGATCGTGGGCGTCACGCCGAAGAGGGCGAGGCCGTAGGCGATGTTCGGCGCCACGCCGCCGCGGACGCGCCGCATCTCGTCCACGAGGAACGAGACGGAGAGCCTGTGGAGGCGGTCGGGGACGACGACGTCCTGGAACTTCCCGGGGAAGCGCATCAGGTAGTCGAACGCCACCGAGCCGGTGACGACGACCCTCGGGTTCGAGGTCATTTCCAGTACCTCTCCATCAGCAGGGCGAGGCGCTCGCGCGCCGCCCCGGGGATCGCGGCGGGATTCGTGAGGACGGCGAAGCGCATCGCGCCGTCGCAGTCGGGCGGGCGTTCCGGGTCGAGCGCGGAGACCGCCCTCGCGAGGACCCGGTCCGCCGTCTCGGCGTTCCGCTTCAGGACGGCGAGGACGGCTTCCACCGAGACCGGCGCCGCTTCCTCGTGCCAGCAGTCGTAGTCGGTCACGAGGCACATGGTCGCGTAGTCGATCTCGGCCTCGCGGCAGAGCTTCGCCTCCGTGGCGTTCGTCATCCCGATGACGTCGACGCCCCAGGTGCGGTAGAGCCGCGACTCGGCGAGCGTCGAGAACTGCGGCCCCTCCATGCAGACGTAGGTCCCTCCCCGGTGGGCGACGGCCCCCGTCTCCGCCGCGGCCTTCGAGAGGGCGTCGAGGAGGTGGGCCGACACCGGATGCGAGAACGAGACGTGGCCGGCGCACCCCCCGCCGAAGAAGGTCGACTCCCGCCCCTTCGTCAGGTCGACGAACTGGTCGGGGAGGACGATGTCGGTGGGCTGGTACTCGACCTTCATCGAGCCGCACGCGGACGACGAGACGAGGTACGAGCAACCGAGCTTCCGGAAACCCCAGACGTTCGCCCGGTAGTTCACCTCGCCCGGCAGGAAGCGGTGCCCGCGGCCATGGCGCGCGAGGAAGGCGACCGGCACTCCCGCCAGCTCGCCGAGGACGAAGGCGTCGGACGGGACGCCGAACGGGGTCTCGAGAGCGACCTCCTCCTGCACCGTGACGCCCGGGAGCGAGTAGAGGCCGGAGCCTCCGACGAGGCCGATCCGCTTCGTCAACCCGTCCTCCGGCGGACTTCCTCCTGGACGTCGAGGGCGAGCTTCAGGGCGGCGCGACCCGCCTCGCCCGTCACCGCGGGCTCGGTCCGGGTGCGGCACGCCTCGAGGAAGGCGCCGTCCTCGGCGGTGAGCGCGTCGGCGGGCTTCACCTCCACCGGCCACTCCATGATCCGGGGCGGCCCGCTCAGGCGGTCGAGCCTGTAGGCCTTCACGTCCCGCGCCTGCGTGTCGATCGAGAAGTACCAGTCGGGCTGGAAGAAGCGGAACTTCCGCGTCTTCTC
>CAZNSS010000311.1:0-5214 GCA_964575465.1 uncultured Holophagales bacterium
GAGGCGTCTGCGCCCCGGGCGGGCGAAGAGGACGCGCCGAGGCCCCGCTCGCCGCTCCCCCGCGACGGGAGGTCCGCCGTCGGACCGCCGGACCCTCCCTGGCGGGGAGCGGCGATCTGGTCGGCGGGGACCGGCCGGTAGCCCGGGTCCTGGCCCGGCGTCACGTACGAGCGCCGGAGAACCTCCTGGGTCGACGCGCCGAGCGTCCCCTCGCGCCGGAGGATGGGAGTGAGGTCGTCCGATCCGCGGGAGCCCCCGCGGGCTTCGGTGCCGGAGGTCAGGGGGATGCGGCGGACGGCGTCCTGGACGACGGTCGTCACGGGGCCGCCGCGGCCGCGGTCGATCCGGAGGGGAGCCGTCGCGACGAGGCCCCGCTCACCGGGGCGGAAGCCGACGCTCTCGTGCCCGAGGACGTCGCGCCGCGCGTCGAACCGCGTGCCGAGGCGGGTCACCGAGGCGTAGCTCCATCCCCGGGGGTCGACCCGGGTCACGTCGACGTTGCCGCGGAGGTGTGGGTAGGCGAGGGTGCCGCGCTCCATGGAGTACGGGTTCTGGCGGGAACGGTAGGCCGGGCCGTAGTGGCCGCCGTTGTAGCCGCCGTGATGGCCTCCGTAGGTCCCGCCGTAGTAGCCGCCGTAGTAGCCGATCGGGCACCAGCCGACCCAGGAAGGGGTGTAGCTCCAGTAGACCCACGCGGGGGAGTAGCAGGTTCCCGGGCTCCAGCACCAGCCGAAGCCGGCGTCCCAGAACCAGGAGCCGTAGTGGTAGGGGAGCCATCCCCACGGCTCGTAGGAGACCCACGTCAGGCCGCACGGGGCCCAGCGCCAGTAGCCGTTGACGTAGGGCCGCCAACCGACGGCGACGTTCGGCCTCCAGCAGTACGACCCGCCGACCGAGACCCAGCTTCCGTTCTCCTCGAAACCGCCGGCGGCGTAGTCGTAGGAGTAGTCGGCCGAGACGAACTGGGATCCGGCGTTCCCCCCGGCGAGATCCCGCCGTTCCTCGACGAAGCGGGTGAACTGGTCGCGGGGCTGGTCCACCCAGTCGACCTCGAGCGCGGCGTCACCGCTGACGAACACGTACTGCCCGGCGCGGAGCGTCGCCTTCCCGGAGCGGGCGTGGACCTCGGCCCGGCCGGAGACGACGTAGACCTCGGTACCCCGGCGGCCGGTCTCGACCCGGAGGAAGCCCTTGTCGGGGAAGAGGACCGTGGCGTCGTCGGTGTCGATCCGGGTCGCCTGCTCGCGGGTGGTCGACCAGCGATGCTCGAGGACGACGGCGCCCCTCTCGAGGGTGACGGCGTTCCGGTCGTCCTCTGCCTCGTACGTCTTCGAGAGCCGGTCGAACCGCAGGCTCGACTGGACGTCGACACGGAGGATGTTCCCGTCCGCGAGGATCGCCTCGGCGCGGGAGCTCGGGCCCGTGGCAAGCCGGTCGCCGGCGAGGATCGGGGTGTTCGGACGCGCGGAGGAGTCGTCTTCGGCGGTCGAGACGAGAGTCACCTCGGGGCCGACCCAGGAGAGGTACGAGTACCCCTCGCGCTGGGCGACGGCCGTCGCGGCCGGAAGGAGGACCGCGAGGGCGAGAGCGCTGCGCAGGGCCATGGTCGTCATGGAGGTCATCCTCCCTCCGGGAGCGATGCGACCCCCGTGCCACCGCGGAAGTCCCCCCCGGGAGACACCCCTGCTGCGGGGATCCGCGAAGAGACGCTTGACCGGCGTCCTCCGCCGGGTCAACCTTGAGACGTGGTCTTCGAATTCCTGAAAAAGAAGTTCCAGAACCTCACTGCCGCCGCCGTTCCCGAGCCGGAGGCTGCCTCCGCCCCCGGCGCGGAGAGCTACGAGGACCGGCGCGCCCGGGCCGAAGCGCTCCACGACGAGGGGGAGGTAGCCGAGGCCGTCGCACTCCTCGAGCAGCTCGCGGCCGACCTCGCGGGTGACGGGAGCTTCCCTCTCGCCGTGGCCGTGCGGCACCAGATCAGCGCCTGGACCTCGGGCCCGCCCGTCTCGCAGACGGCCCTGCGCGACGGCGAGGCGATGGCCCGCCGGCGCGAGGAGAGCGGCACGTTCCAGAGGCTTCCCGGGGACGGGATCGCCCCCGAGCCCCAGATCCCCGAAGGGCTCGAGCGGTCGAGGTTCTTCGCCGACATGTCGAGCCAGGAGATCGCGGGCTTCATCGCCTCCACCGAGCGCCGGACGTTTCGCGAAGGAGAGGTCGTCATCGAGGAGGGGAAGGAGGGGCGCAGCCTCTTCATCGTCACCCGCGGCGTCCTGCGCGTCCAGGCGCGGGGCCCGGCCGGCGGAACCCTCCGGATGGGTGTCCTGATGATGGGAGACGTCTTCGGCGAGGTGGCGTTCCTGACGGGGAAGCCCCGGACGGCGACCGTCGTCGCCGAGACGGGAGCCGAGTGCCTCGAGATCGGCGCCGAGGCCTGGACGGGGATCCTCGGGAAGTACCCCCGGGTCCGGCAGGTGCTCGAGGAGGTCCACCGCGAGAGGGCACGGTTCGCGGCCGACGCCATCCTCGAGGACCTGCGCCGGCGGAGAGACGGCAAAGGGGTCTGAATGGCCATCCGGGACATCGTGAAGTACGGCGACGCGCGGCTCGTCGCCCGCAACGAGGACGTGACGGACTTCGAGGACCCGGCCCTCCCGGGCCTCGTTCGCGACCTCCTCGAGACGGGGTGGGCGGCGCCCGGGCTCGGCATCGCCGCGCCGCAGATCGGCGTGAACAAGAGGATCTGCGTCGTCGACCTGTCGGTGGGGAAGGACCCGTCGCAGGTCCTCGTCCTCGTGAACCCGCGCGTCGTCGACGCGGAAGGGCTGGTGAGGGACGAGGAGGGATGCCTCTCGTTCCCCGACATCGTCGAGATCGTCGAGCGTCCCGAGGCGGTCGCCGTCGAGGCGTACGACGAGAAGGGGGTCAGGCGCGTCCTCGAGGGGAGCGACCTGCTCGCCCGCGCCTTCTGTCACGAGATCGACCACCTCGACTCGCGCCTCTTCATCGAGCGGATGTCGAGCCTGAAGCGGGGGCTCGTCCTCCGAAAGGTCGTCAAGCGCCAGAAGCGCGGGGAGTGGTAGCCGCGCGCGAAGCCGCCTGAAGCCGAAGGGCCGCCGGGAGGCGGCGCTCGCCGGGGGGCGCGTTCCCCTGCGCCCCCCGGACCCCCAAGGGACGCGCGTTCTCTAGTGCGAGGCGCGGAGCGCCTGGATCAGGTCGGCCCTGTGGAGCGTCCGGGCGAGGTGCCCGGCGAGGGCCACGAGGTGCTCGAGCTCGGTCGAGTCGCCGAGCGCCGGGAGGACGCCGCGGCGGTGGAGGCGGAGCGTCCCGAGGAGCTCCGAGCCGACCCAGAGCGGCGCCGCGACGACGACCCACTCCCCGGCGGGGTCGCGCGCCTCGCCCGGCAGTCGCGGGGCCTTCTCGACGCGCGGGTCCTCGGAGAGGGCGAGGGCGGCGAGGTAGGAAGGCGGCTCTCCGCCCGGCCACGTGGGCGAGAGGGCGGTGCGGGTCTCGGGACGGCCCGGCCGCCGGGAGTGGAGCGTCACGCCGTCGGCCCCGAAGAGCTGGGCGATCCGGTCGAGGATCGGAGCGAGCGCCTTGCTGCGCCCCTCCTCCGCCCCGGCCTCCTCGGCCTCGAGCTTCTCGGTGATCTCGTGCTGGAGCTCGAGGAAGCGCGTCCGCGCACCGAGCGTGTCGAGGAGGTGCTTGGTGCGGAGGGCGTTCTTCGTCCTCGCCTTCAGCTCGCGCGCCGAGAACGGCTTCGTCAGGTAGTCGTTCGCGAGCGCCTCGAAGCCCTTGAGGAGATCCTCCTCCTCGGTCCGCGCCGTCACGAACAGGACCTGCGTGTCGGCCGTGTCGGGGAGCGTCTTGATGCGCCGGCAGACCTCGTAGCCCGAGAGGTCGTCCATCTTCACGTCGAGGAGGACGACGTCGGGGGCCCGCTGTGCGACCTTCTCGAGCGCCTCCGTCCCCGAGAGCGCGCTCTCGAAATCGCAGTCGAGCTCTTCGGCGATGTACGACGCGACCTCGGCCTGGAACGGGTCGTCGTCGACGAGGAGGATGAGAGGGCGGGAGGAGCGTGGGCGAAACATCGGAACGGGCGTTATCCCTCGCGGGGGCGGGGTCGTCAAGGACATTGCGATGCGCCCTGTCCGCGAAGAGAATCCCGGACCGTGAGCCTGCGCCTTTTCGACACTGCGGCCCGATCCCTGGTCGATTTCCATCCACTCGCCCCCGGAAGGATCGGTCTCTACACCTGCGGACCGACCGTCTACAACCGGGTCCACATCGGGAACCTCCGGACGTTCGTCTGGGAGGACGTGATGTGCCGGGCGTTCCGGAGCCTCGGCTTCTCGGTGACGCAGGTGATGAACCTGACCGACATCGACGACAAGACGATCCGCGGTGCGGTGGCCGAGGGTCTCCCGCTCCGGGAGTTCACCGACCGTCACATCGCGACGTTCTTCGAGGACCTGAAGACGCTCGGCGTGATCCCCGCGGCGTTCTACCCGCGCGCGACCGACCACGTCCCCGAGATGGTCGAGATCGTGAAGAAGCTGACGGAGCGGGGGCACACCTACGAGAGCGAAGGCTCGATCTGGTTCCGCATCTCGTCGTTCCCCTCCTACGGGAAGCTCTCCCGCGTCGACCTGTCCTCGATGAAGCGGGGCGCGCGCGTCGCCGACGACGAGTACGAGAAGGAGGACGTCCGCGACTTCGCCGTCTGGAAAGTGGCGAAGGAGGGGGAGCCCGAGTCGGCGCTGTGGGAGACGGAGCTCGGCAAGGGGCGTCCGGGCTGGCATCTCGAGTGCTCGGCGATGTCGATGAAGTACCTCGGCGAGACGCTCGACATCCACACGGGGGCCGTCGACAACGTCTTCCCGCACCACGAGAACGAGATCGCCCAGAGCGAGGGGGCGACGGGGAAGACGTTCGTCAGGACCTGGCTCCACGCCGAGCACCTGATCGTCGACGGCGAGAAGATGGCGAAGTCGAAGGGGAACTTCTACACGCTCCCCGACGTCCTCTCGCGCGGCTTCTCCCCGCGCGCCGTCCGCTACCTCCTCCTCTCCGTGCCGTACCGCCAGAAGCTGAACTTCACGTTCGACGCGCTGCGCGGCGTCGTCTCGGCCGTGGAGAGGCTCGAGTCGCTCGACGCGCGGCTCGGCGAGCGGGCCGGCGCCGCGGGGGCGGCGGGCGCCACGGAGGCGTTCCTCG
>CAZNSS010000312.1:0-5201 GCA_964575465.1 uncultured Holophagales bacterium
CGAGGACGAGGCGGCGCGGGGAGGCCGGGCCGGCCCGGTGTGCGAACGCGGCTCCGCCTGCCAGCGCGAGCGCGGGGTGGGCCGGGTGGAGGTACCGGGCGTCTCCGACGCTCGCCAGGTACGGCAGGGCGACGAGGAGGACGAGGACGGCGGCGACGAGGGTGCCGCCGTCGTTTCCCGCCCTCGCGAGGCCGGCGAGCGCGGCGCCCGCGAGAACCCCGAACGAGAGGACGAGCCAGGCCAGGGACGCCGTCACGACCGGCGCGGGGCGTTCGCCGGCCCATCCGTGGCCGTAGAGGTAGATGAGGTCTCTCTTCGGAGGCGCGAAGAGGTACGACGCTCTTCGGAAGACGAGGTCCGCCTGCCGCCATGGCTGATCCCGGAAGAAGGCGCTCGACCTGTCGCGGGCGACCCGCTCGAGCGCGTCGGCGTCCGGGATTCCGGGCTGGCCCACGTCGGGGCGGTCCGGCATCTCCTCGTAGCGTCCCGTCGAGGCCGGGTTGTTCCCCACCCAGAGCATGACCGCGTCCAGGGGGGAGCCGAGGCGGATCGCGCCCCCCGCCTCCCGCGAGCGGTAGACCGGGAACGCGAGGGCCACGGCGCTTCCGACGAGGCCCGTCGCGATCGCGACCGCCCAGGCGCGCCGGCGACGTACGGTCTCGCGCAGGGGGCCGGCGAGGAACGGGACCAGGGCGATCGCGGGGACGAAGAGAAGGAACCCGCTTCTCACGAGGCTCAGCGCCCCGACGACGACGGCCGCCAGGCCGAGCCGCCAGCCGGGGACCCGCGGAAACGGCGGGACGAGCAGCCAGGAGAGGGCCGCCACGCCCGCGAGGCAGAGGTTCTCCGAGACGAGGATCGACGGGAAGAACGCGGCGTGTGCGTCGAACGCGAGGAGGAGTCCGGCCGCGGCCGCGGCGCCCGGGCCCCAGCGCCGGGCGGCGGCGTCCGCAACGAGGAGGACCGCGAACGCCGAGAGGAGGGCCTGGAGGGTGTGGAGGACGGCCGCCGACGGGCCCGCGAGCCGGAAGACGCTCACGAGGAACCAGGGGTAGCCGGGAGGGTGGCCGGTCGTGTCGACGGGCGCGCCCCGGAGGGCCGGCTCCGCCTGGGCGACATAGCCGTCGGCGTCGAAGAGGCCGGCGTCCCCGACCAGGGCGTTCACGAGAGCGATCCGGATGGCGAAGGCGAGACCGGCGATTCCGATCGCGATCACGATCCCCCTGTCGGGAAAGGGGCGTGAAAGGCCGGCGGTCATCGTTCCGATGCTAGCGTGCCCGGGCCTGTGGGGTTGCGAACGGGCCCGGCCGATCCGGCTCGGCTACGATCCCCGGAGTGAAGGCCGAGCCTCGCGTGCCGCTCCGGGACGACCTCGTGGGCGTGGCGGTACCGGCGGTCGCCGCGGCGGTGACCCTGGTTCTTCTCGGCCGCCACGCCGTCGCCTACTTTCCGCTCTTCGACGACTTCGCGATCCTCGGCGAGCTCCCGGGCGTCCCTGTGCGGAGAATCCTCGCGGAGCCGCTGGGCGGGTTCTACCGGCCGCTGGGTCTCGCTCTCTTCCGGGCCGAGGCGTTTTTCTTCGGCTTCACCCGACCCTGGGGGCTCGGGGCCCTTTCGGCCGCGCTCCACGTGGCGAACGCCCTCCTTCTCGTCCTCCTCCTCCGCCGGGTGGGGCATTCGGCGCCGTCGTCCCGGGCCGCCGGGGCGCTCCTGCTCGTCTCGCCCTGGGCGGCAGAGGCGTTCTTCTGGGCCAGCGCGCAGTTCGACCTGCTCGCGACCCTCGCGGTCCTCGTCGTCCTGCTGGCCGTGCTCGCGGCTTCGCGTCGCGAGGAGAAAGGGGCCGCGCTGGCGACGGCCGGGGCCGGCGTCGCGGCGACGGCGGCCCTCCTCGCCAAGGAGAGCGCCGCGACGCTCGCGGCGGTCGCGTTCTTCCTCGTCCTCTCGTACCCGCCGAAAGGTCCTTCCTCGGCGAGGAGGCTGGCGCCGGTCTCACTGGTCCTGGCCGGCCTCACAGCCGCGTTCCTCGTCGTCCGATCCCTCGTCCTCCCGGGCCTCGAGGGTCCCTACGGCAACTACATGGTCCTCGTCGCGGGAGGTGCGGGGCCCCGGAACCTCTGGTCCCACGCGGAGGCATTCCTCCGGCTCCCGTTCGGCGCGTCGGGGGCGGCCCTCGCCGGCCTTCAGGCGGCGTGGGGAGGGCTCCTGCTCCTCCTCGTCGTTCGCGCCGCGTGGCGCGACGCGCGAGGGACCGCGCTGCGGTCTCTCGCGTTCCTCGCGAGCCTCGCGCCCGTCGCGGCGCTTCCGACCGGACCCCAGAGCATTCCGAACGGCCGGCTTCTCTACCTGCCGGGGGTCCTGCTCGTCCTCCTCCTCGCCGGCGGCGCCGGCGAGGCGCGCCGGAAGCCCTGGTACCCGGGTGCCGCCGCGACGTCGCTCCTCGCGCTCGGCGTGGCGAGCGTCGCCTGGCAGCAGTCGCTGTGGCGGTCCGCGTCGGCCCTGTCGCGAAACGTCGTCGCCGCGGTCGAGCCGTACGCTTCCTCGGACCGCCCCCTCTTCATCCTGAACCTGCCGCTCCGGTTCGAGGGCGGGCCGCACCTCCTGAAGAGCTACGCGTTCCGTTATGCCTTCAAGGGTCGCCCCGTCCCTCCGGTCCGCGCGCAGGGTGTCGTGCTCGAGCGGGACCCCGCCCGCCTTCGGGTCGTGGAGACCGGGCCGGACCCCTTCTCGGAGGGCGCGGCCGGACCGGGAGACCGGCGGCTGCGGCTCCTCCTCGACGACGCCTGGCTGCGGTGAAGGTTAGGATCCCTTCCCGCGGAGGGGCCGGATGAAGGTGGTCTACGTCGTTTCGAGCCTGGAAGTGTCGGGGGGCGTGAAGGTCATCGTGGAGCACGCCGAAGGGCTGGCGGCCCGGGGGCACGACGTGTCGATCGTCTCGCTCCAGCCCCCGGAGCCGTGGATGCCGGTCCGGGTGCCGGTCTCGGTCGTGGGCGGAATCTCGGCGGAAACGCTTCCGGAGGCGGACGTCCACATCCCGACCTGGTTCGAGACGGTCGTCCCGACCGTTCGCGCGGCCCGCGGGGGAAGGGTGGTTCACTTCAGCCAGGGTTACGAAGGGATCTACCCGCACGTCGCACACCGGCGCGCAGAGATCGACGAGGCGTACGGGCAGGCGATCCCCAAGCTCCTCATCTCGCGCCATCTCCTGGCCCTCTTCGAGGGGCGGTTCCCGGGGCCGTACCACGTCCTCCCGCAGGCGATCCGTGCCGGGGACTACGCGCCCCCCGATCCGGAACGGGACGGTCCGCGGGTACCCCCGACCGTCGGGATCGTCGGACCGTTCGAAGCTCTGAACAAGGGGATCCGGGTCGGGCTCGCCGCGGTGGCCCGACTCCGCGAGCAGGGGCGGACGATCCGGCTCCACCGCGCGAGCCAGGTTCCCCTGACGGACGAGGAGCGCGCCTTCGGGCCGTGCGACCTTTACGCCCTTCGGGCTTCCGTCGCCGAGATGGCGCGCTGGTACCACTCGGCCGACGTCCTCGTCCATCCCTCGTACGAGGCGGAGGGCTTCCCCCTTCCGCCGCTCGAGGCGATGGCGGCGGGGGTGCCCGTCGTCCTGACGGACATCCCGTCCTACGGGCCGATTCCGGCCGAGGCCGCTCCCCGCGTCCGGCCGGGGGACGCGGCGGCCATCGCGGAGGAGGTCTCGAAGCTCCTCGACGACCCGGCACTCTGGGCCGGGCGCCGCCGCCGGGGTCTCGACGCGGCGGCCGCCTTCTCGCTCGACCGGGCGCTCGACGCGCTCGAGGACGCCCTGGAGCGGATCGTCAGGCGCTGAAGGGCCGTCGGCCCCGCGGGAACGGTGCGGCACCGTCGCCGGCGGGCCCGGGTGCTCCGGGCCGAGCGGCCATGGCATCCTCAGGCGCATGGTCGATCGGTTGCTCCGCCGCCTGGCCCCGAACGTCCTGGTCCCGGCCGCCATCGCCGCGGTCCTGTTCGCGGGCCTCGAGGGAGGATGCCGGGTCTTCAGGCGCGTTCGGACCGGCTCCTGGCCGGTCACCGCGCAGGAGGCGGAGACGCGCGCCGTGCAGGAGATCGGCAAGGCCTATCGGAAGCACCCGTTCCTCTCCGTCGCGGGGCGCCCCGGGGGCACGATCCGCGTCCCGGGGCACGTCGTCCGCTTCAACTCGCTCGGGATTCGCGGTCCGGAGATCGAGGTGCCGAAGCCTCCCGGCCGCTTCCGGGTCGTCTGCGAGGGGGGCTCGACGACGTTCGACCTCCTCGCGGCCGACGACGCCTCGACGTGGCCGGCGGCACTGGGCCGTCTGCTCGGGCCGGGCGCGGACGTCGTGAACGCCGGGTTCCCCGGGTGGACGAGCGTGCAGAGCCTGGTGGCCCTCGAGCTCCGCGACGTCGACCTGGCCCCGGACGTCGTCGTCCTCTTCTCGGGAATGAACGACCTGCAGCCGGCGGGCCACGTGCCCTTCGCGCGCGACTACTCGGTCGGGCACGGGGAGATCCTCCCGCGTGTCACGGGCGCGGAACCGCCGCCCCTGCACCTCGCTGCGCGGTCCGTCTTCATCGAGTGGGTCCGCAGCCGGCTCGGGCGGGGCGGATCCATGGTGCACGGCGGGTACTCGCCGGCCTGGGAGTGGAAAGGGGGCGCCCGCCGCGATTCGATGCAGGGCTCCGCCGTCGAGGTCTTCTCGCGGAACCTTCGCGCGACGGTCGCGGTCGCCCGGGCGTTCGGCGCCCGCCCGCTCCTCGTCGCGCAGACGGCGCGACTGCGCGCCGGGAGCGAGGCGTTCGACAGGGCCTATCTCGAGTCGTGGACCCCCGGGCTCACCGCGACCGGGTTCCTCGACGGCCTGGCCCGCTACAACGCCGCCGCCCTCGCGCTCCAGGCCGAGGGCGTGGCCGCGTTCGTCGACCCGTTCTCGGGAGGGGACTTTACCGACGCGGATTTCGGCGACCCCGTCCACTTCTCGGCCGCGGGCTCGCTGAAGTTCGCGTCGCGGATCGCCGCCGAGGTGCGCCGCCTCCGGGAGACGGATGGCGCGCTGACCGCTGCTAACATCCGCCCGCCCGCCGCCGTCGCGTCGTCGCAGCGAAAGAATGACTGAGAACAGGAGATTCGGGCTCGTCGTGGGGGGGGCGTTCGCCCTCCTCGGAACGGCGCTCTCGGTCGCGGGCTCGATCCTCGT
>CAZNSS010000313.1:0-5176 GCA_964575465.1 uncultured Holophagales bacterium
CGCTCCCCGACGAAGGCGTCGGTCACGTCGCGGATCGCCGAGTAGAGGAGCTTCACGAACGGGAGACGCCGGAAGATGGCCTCGACGAGCTCGAAGAGGCGCTTCGTGACGAAGTTCGACGCGAGCGCCCCCGCGACGACGATGATCGCGATCGTCGCGGCGAAGCCGACGCCGGGGATCGGCAGGCCCATCCAGGCGTCGACCGTCCGGAAGACGAAGACGACGATCGCGACCGTGAGGACGGCGGGGACGAAGACGAGGAGCCCCCGGAAGAAGTAGCGGACGAGAAGGCGCATGGCCGGTCCAGTCTACGGGCTCCCGGGACGGCCCCCCCGACGACACGGCCGGGCGGTCCGGTCCGCCTCCCCGGCGGGCCCATCGGCGCGCCCCTGTCCCGCAAGGCGTGGTAGAACATGATTTCCCGGGAGTGCATCCAAGGAGGAGCGCGGTGGCCGAGACGTTTCGATCCGTCCCGCAGATGTTCCTTTCCCGCGTCGCCAAGACGCCCGACCGCGAGGCCTACCTCTACCCCGACGGCAACGGCTGGACGGCCCTCACGTGGCGCCAGGTCGGCGAGAAGGTCAAGGCCATCGCCTGCGGCCTTCGTTCCCTCGGCCTCGCCGACGAGGAGCGCGCCTCCATCCTCTCGAGCACGCGGCTGGACTGGATCCTCGCCGACCTCGGGATCCTCGCCGCCGGCGGGGCGACGACGACGATCTACCCCTCGAGCACGACGCCGGACTGTCTCTTCATCCTCAAGGACTCCGGGACCCGCGTCCTCTTCGCGGAGAACCGCGAGCAGGCCGACCGGATCGCAGCCCGTCGCTCCGACGTCCCCGAGATGAAGGCGATCGTCGTCTTCGAGGGCGAGGGGACGGCGGACGGTTCCGTCCTGACGATGGAGGCCCTCCTGGAGAAGGGCCGCGCCTGGGACGCGCAGAACCCCGGGCGGTTCGAGCAGATCGTCGAGGCCGTGAAGACCGACGCCCTCGCGACCCTCATCTACACCTCGGGCACGACCGGCCTGCCGAAGGGGGTCGAGCTGACCCACGACTGCTGGCTCTACGAGGCCGAGGGGATCGACGCGCTCGGGATCGTGAACGAGGACGACCGGCAGTTCTTCTGGCTCCCGCTCGCCCACTCCTTCGGCAAGGTCCTCGAGGCCGCCCAGCTCCGGATCGGTTTCTCGACCGCCGTGGACGGACGGGTCGACAAGATCGTCGAGAACCTCGGACAGGTGAAGCCGACGTTCGTCGCGGCTGTCCCCCGCATCTTCGAGAAGATCTACAACAAGATCGTCACCGGGGCGAAGGAGGCGGGCGGGGCGAAGTGGGCGATCTTCTCCTGGTCGTTCGACGTCGGCCGGGAGGTCTCGAAGCTCCGCCTGGCCGGGAAGGAGCCTGCGGGCCTCCTCGCCCTCAAGTACCGCGTCGCGCACAGGCTCGTCTTCAGCAAGCTCCAGGCGCTCTTCGGCGGGCGCCTCCGCTGCTTCATTTCCGGGAGCGCCCCGCTCAACAAGTCGCTCGGGGAGTTCTTCCACGCGGCCGACGTCCTCATTCTCGAGGGGTACGGCCTCACGGAGACGAGCGCCGCGAGCTGCGTGAACGTCCCCGGCCGGATCCGTTTCGGGACGGTCGGCCACCCGCTCCCCGGCACGCGCGTGAAGATCGCCGAGGACGGCGAGATCCTCCTCAAGGGGCGCGGCGTCATGCGGGGCTACCACAACCTCCCCGAGCAGACGGCCGAGGCCCTCGATCGGGACGGCTGGCTCCACACCGGCGACATCGGCCACGTCGAGGACGGCTTCGTGAAGATCACGGACCGCAAGAAGGACCTCATCAAGACTTCCGGCGGCAAGTACGTCGCGCCGCAGATGCTCGAGCGCAAGCTCGCCGTGGTCTGCCCCTACGTCAGTCACTCCCTCGCCCACGGCGACAACCGGAACTTCGTCTCGATGCTCGTCGCCCTCGACCCCGAGGCGATCACGAAGTGGGCGGCCGCCCACGGCCTCGGCGGGAAGAGCTACGCGGAGGTCGCGGCCTCGAAGGAGGTCCGGGATCTCATCGCGCCGTACGTCGACGAGATCAACCGCGACGTGGCGAGCTACGAGCAGGTGAAGCGGTGGACGATCCTCCCGGCCGACCTGACGCTCGAGTCGGGCGACCTGACACCTTCGATGAAGCTGAAGAGGAAGGCCGTGGAGCAGAAGTACCGCTCCGTCCTCGACGACTTCTACAAGGAGACGATCGTCGGGGTCTGACTCCCCTGCCGTCGACCGGCGCGCGGGCCCGGGCCGGGGAACGGACGTGAGGGCCCGAGCAGGACGAGGAGGAGCATCAGGAGCGCCGTGAACGAGATGACGAGGCCTCCCGTCACCCACGCGTCGGAGTAGACGAGCGAGACTCGGTGCCGACCCGGCGGCACCGGGAGTCCCGACAGCGCGACGTCGACCCGCAGCAGGCGGGCCGGGACTCCGTCGACGAAGGCGGACCAGCCCCCGTCCCAGCTCTGGTTCACGGCGACGAACGAGGGCAGGGGGCCCGCCGCCCCGACGTCGAGGACGACCGAGCCCGGCCCGTGGTCGACCACCGCGACGTCGGCCGGAGACGGACGCACGGGCAGCCCCCGCGCGTCTTCCCTTCCGACACAGGCCGCGCCGGGGATCTCGTCCCCGAGCCCGACGACGGTGTCGGCCCAGGAGTCGTCGTCGGCGAGCGACACGACCCGGGTGACCGCGAACGCGAGGGGCCGGGGCCGCGCCGGGATCGCGACCTCCAGCGGGCCGTCCGCCGACGACGCGCCGGAGAGGCGCCCGTCCGCGACGCGGACCCCGGGCGTGAACTTCAGGATCGCCCCCACGCCGCGGCGCTCGAGGAGCAGCGGCATCACGGCCGGGCTCTTCCGGACCGCGCGCCAGAAGAGCTCGCGAGCGTGGGACGTCCAGCGAAGGGCCGTCAGGTCGACGTCGCGCTCGAGCGTCATCGCGAGGCCCCACTGGGCCGGGATCGGGGGCTTCATCAGTCCACGCGAGAGCGCCCGCCCCTGGTCCTCGGCGGCGAGGTGGAAGAGCGGGCCGGGAGGGGGGCGTTCCACGAGCCGTCCGAAGGCTTCCGGCAGGCGAAGGACTCGCTCGACCGGAACCGGCGGGACGAGCTTCCGGCCCGCCTGGGTGAGGTCGGCGGCGGTCCAGAGGACCAGCGCCGCCAGGCCGAGCCGCCGCGTCCTGCGGAGCATCAGGAGGGCGAGAAGGCCGCCGAGGGCCACGACGCCGACCCGGAGCGCGTCGGCACGGGCGACGCCCGCGAACGGGCTCTCGATGCTCGGCGAGATGCCGAGGCGCGTCCAGGGCCTCGTCGGCAGCCGGTCTCCGAGGAGCAGGAGGCCGGAGACGACCAGCCCGAGGCACAGCGCGGCGAGGAGGCCGCGCACCGCCATCCTTCGCGCGCGCCCGGGCCTTCCCGCGATCCAGTCGAAACCGTGCGCCGCCACGACCACGAGGGAAAGACAGAAGAGGAGGACGAACCTCTCCGGGTACCGGATTCCGGAGAAGAGGGGCAGGTGGCGGACAGGCCCCCAGAGGGGCCCGTGCGCGCCGAGCGCGAGGAGGAGACCGACGCCGCCTGCGAGGAGCCACGGCCAGAGCCTCCTCCGTCCCACGATCGCGCCGACGGCAGCGGCGAGCGAGACCACGAGCCCCTGGTAGAGGGAGTAGATGAACGGGGACCGCCTCCCGGGGTAGCCGTCGGCCCCCCAGTACCAGGCCTCGTCGTCCCCCCTCTTCTCGACGTGGCCGAGGACGTTCGGCGAGAGGAGCTCCAGGACCCTCGCCGGAGGCATCGACCAGAGGTTCGCCTCGACCGCCGGCAGGCCGTCGGCCCTCCCGGTCTTCGACCCGTGGTGGACGCCCGGGACGAGCGCCGCCGCCGCGAGTCCGATCCCGAGGAGCAGCCCGAGGGCCAGCGCCGACGCTCCCGGCAGGCACCACTCCCTTCGCCGAGCCCTCTGGCGCTCGTGGAGAAGGGCCGCGGCGACGAGGACGGGAAGCATCAGGAGCGTTCCCGGCTCGCCGGCGAGGCCGACGAGTCCCGCGCTGGCTGCCAGGCCAGCGACGTCCCGCGAGCGGCCCTCCCGAGCGCAACGGATCGTGAAGGCGAGGACGGAGGGAACCACGGAAGCCGCCAGCAGCGTCGGGAGGAGGTTGACCGAGGAGAGGAGGTAGCCGCCGAAGCCCCAGGCGACGCCGGCGAGCGAGGCCGCCGCGACGCTCCGTCGCAGCGTTCGCGCGAGGAAGAACGCGCCGAGCCCGCCGACGAGGGGCGGGACGAGGAACTGCGCCCGGAAGGCCGCCTCGAACGGGAGGAAGAGGAAGAGCGCGGTGAGGGGGTGGAAGAGCTGGTGCGCCGGGTTGGCCGCGAAGGGCTGCCCGGAGGCGAAGAACGGGTTCCAGAGGGGCAGCCCCTGCGCCGCGTCCCAGAGGGGCTTCACGAGGGACTTCAGGGGCCGGTGGTAGGCCGCGAGGTCCCTCTCGGCCAGGGTCTCGGAACGGACGAGGGGCCCCCAGAAGACCACGGCCTCCGACAGAAGGAGAAGACCGAGGCCCGCGAGGACGGGAACGCGGACGCCCGGAAGCCTCACGCGCGGGACCGCGTTCCTGACCATCGGCGATCGGAGAATAGGAACTCCGGACCGTGCCCGCAAGCGAGCCGGCCTCCGGGCGCGAACGGCCGCTTCCGGCTCAGTCCCGGGTCACCCTCTCGAGCAGGAACATGTAGGACCGGTAGATCTCGCCCGTCGCACGGGTCATCCCGATCTCGCACGTGCGGCTGCTCGAGAGGTGCTCGTCGCACCCTTTCGCCTTCACCTCGGCCGCCTCGTCCTTCGTCGCCGAGGCGGTCAGCTCGGGATGGAGGAACCCGCGGTCCCCGGCGAAGGCGCAGCAGCCCGCGGACAGGGGAACCAGGACGTCGTCGCTGCAGAAGCGGGCGATCCCCTCGAGCTTCACGCCGAGGTTCATCTTCGTGACGGAGCAGACCGGGTGGAGGGCGACCGTACCCGCCTTCCTCTTCGCCGCGAGCTTCGGCAGGAGCGCGTCGTGCGTGAACTCGACGCCGTCGAGGATCCTCAGCCGGTCGAACCGCTCCTGGTTCTCGGGCGTCAGGTTCGGCCGGCTCGCCTT
>CAZNSS010000314.1:0-5172 GCA_964575465.1 uncultured Holophagales bacterium
CGCCGGGGGCGGTGACCGTGACGGTGTACGAGACGGCGACCGACTGGCCGACGCTCGAGGGATCCGGAGTGTCGGCCGTGATCGTGGTCGTCGTCGCCGCCTGGAGGACGGTGTGCGCGGCGCCGGCCGAGGCGCTCGACGCGAAGCTCGGGCTGCCGGCGTACGTGGCCGTCAGGGTGCGGGCGCCGGCGGTAGAGAGGGCGAGAGAGCACGTCCCCGCGGCGACCGTTCCGGTGCAGCTGTCGACGCCGTCGGAGACCGTGACGCTACCGGCGGGGGTGCCCGCGCCGGGGGCGACGGCGGTGACGGCGTACGTCACCGCGACCGCCTCGCCGACGACCGACGGCGTGGCGGCGAGGGCCGCGGCGTTCGAGACGATCGTCGTCGTGGACGCCGCGTTCACGAGGTGCGGGAACGGTACGGAGCCGCTCCCGTCGAAGTTCGCGTCGCCCGCGTACGTCCCGGTGAGCGCCCGCAGCCCGGGTGTCGTGAGGACCAGGAGGCAGCTCGTGGCCGGGAGCGTGGCGACGCAGCTGTCGACGCCGTCGGTCACGCTCACCGTGCCGGTGGGCGTCCCCGACGACGGCGGGTTGACCGTGAGCGTGAACGACGCGGTCACTCCCTCGCCGACGACCGACGGGTCGGGCAGGGCGGGGAGGAGGATCGTCGTCGTGCCGGCCTTGTTCACGGTGTGCGGGAGGCCCGCCGAGACGCTTCCGTTGAAGTTCGCGTCGCCCGCGTACGTGCCGACGAACGAACGCGTCCCGACCGTCGTCGGCGTCACGGTGCAGGAGATCACCGGAAGGGTGACGAGGCAGCCGTCCACGCCGTCGGTGACGGAGATGGTGCCGGTCGGGACGCCGGCCCCGGGGGCGACGGCCGCGGCAGAGGCCAGGACGATGACGAGCTGCCCCGGGACCGACGGATCGGGGGCCGCCGAGACGACCGTGGTCGTCGTGTCGGCCTTGTTCACGAGGTGGGGGAAGGGCGCCGAGGCGCTCGCGTCGAAGTTGGCATCGCCGGCGTACGTCGCGGTGAAGCTCTTCGGGCCCGCGGAGGTCGGAGTGAGGGTGCAGTTCCCGGCCGCGACCGGCGCCGTGCAGGAGGCCGAACCGTCGGTGACGGTGACGTTCCCGGTCGGCGCGGTGGGCAGGTTCCCGAAGGCGCCGACGACGCCGAAGGAGACGGTCACGCCCTGCCCCGTGACGCTCGGCGACGGGGCCGCGCCGGAGATCGTCGTCGTCGTGCCGGCCTTGTTGACGGTGATGGAGAGGACGTTCGAAGCGGGAGGCGTCGTCCCGTCGGCGTCGATAACCGCGGCGGCCCGGTTCCCCGCTCCCGCGGCCGAGGCCGTGAAGGTGGCGGTGGCCGTTCCGGCCGGCTGGACGGCCCCCTGCGCGAGCGAGATCGCCCCACCCACCGCGCTGAAGGAGATGGGGAGCCCGAGGAGACGGTCGACGTTCCCGGAGACGCTCGCGCTCGCCGAGTTCGTGTTGACGCTCGCGGTGATGCTCGTCGACTGGTTCGTGACGATCGTCGCGGCCGAGGCGGTCAGGTTGTCGCGCAGCCAGGGCGACGACGTGACGACTCCCGGCCCCCCGCTCCCTCCGCCGCTCACGACGGCGGTGTCGCACGGCGCGGCCGAGGGGCCGGTGCTGCAGCCCCACCAGTTGTTCGTCGCCGTCACCGAGCCCGGGTTGTTGTCCTTGTGGAGGCCGGTCCCCTGGTTCGCCCCCGACACCGGGGCGCCGATGGAGTTGCCGAAGATGCGCGAGAACGAGATGGTGACCGGCCCCGCGATGCCGCCCACCGCGATGCCTCCGCCGCCCCTCTTGTCGGCCGTGGCGCCGAAGCCATTCCCGGTGACGGTCGCCTTCGAGAGGGTGAAGGACGAGTTCGCGTTCCCGAGGGAGACGTAGAGCCCGCCCCCCTCGGCCGCCTGGCCGGCGCGGGTCCCGGAGACGTTTCCGGAGAACGAGGTCCCCTGGTCGATGGTGAGCGACTGGATCGGGTTCGAGGCGTCGCCGGGCGAGTTGAAGACGAGGCCTCCGCCCCGGCTTCCGGCGGTGTTGTTCGAGAAGGTCGAGGCGTGGATCGCGATCGTCCCGTACCGGGTGGGGCGGACGTACATCCCGCCCCCCTCGGTGCCGTCGGCCGAGTTCGCGTCGAAAGTGGAGCCCGTCACGGTGAGGGAGTACCCCTCGCCGAAGGCGTTCAGGCCGCCGCCCGTCGCGGTGTTCGTCGTGCTGAGCGTCCGGTTCCGAAGGACCTTCACGTTCGTCAGCGTGATCGTCCCGGCGAAGGCGCTCACGGTGTCGAAGTTGATTCCGCCGCCGTAGGAGTTCACGTTCGTGCTGTCGGAGACGGTGGAGTCCGTGAGCGTGAAGGTCCCCGAGCCGAACCCGCAGTAGTCGAGGGCGCCGCCGGTGAAGCCGAAGAAGGGGTCGCTGATCGACTGGTTGTTCCTGCCGAAGCGGACGGTGACGCCGGTGATCGAGACGCTGACGGGGTGGTCGCAGTTCGGGTTCAGGCCGAAGACCTTGTCGATGCCGTTCGACGTGTTCGTCCCGGCCTGGATGATCGTGACCGTCTCGCCGTTCCCCTGGATCGTGAGGCTTTCCGTGACGTCGAGGTCGCCCGTCGCCGCCGCGTTCTCGTCGTTGACGATGGCCGGGAAGCTCGTGTTGCCGCCGGGGTTCACGAGGCCGAGCGTGATCGGGACGCCGTTCGTCGAGGAGGCGAACTGGATCACCGAGCCCGGGTTCGCGTTCGCCTTGATGACGGCCTCGCGCAGAGTGCAGTCGGTGCTGGCCGCGGCGAGACAGGTCACCCCCGTTCCGCGGGGCGCGATGTCGTCGGTCCGGTTCACGACGAAGGTCGCGGCCGCGGCCTCGCCGGCGAGGGAGGCGAGAAGCACGACCAGGGAGAGCACGACCGGGCGGCCACCCGGGAGGTTCACGTACGTCTTTTCTCTCACGGTGCCGCGGACGATACCGCCTTCCGCCGCGGCTCCCCAATCCTCCCGGGGGAGCTCACGGCAGCGCGACGTCCTTCAGCGTGAAGGTATACCGCGCGAACGTCTTCGGCGTCTTGAGGCGCACCTGGAGGCCGTGGTCGGGGCCGGGCTCTGCACCCTGCGCGCCGAGGCCGACGAAGCCCGACTCGGTGCTGCGGTTCACGCCCTCCACCTTTCCCTCGGCGTCGAGGTAGACGTAGTCGAAGACGGCTCCCTTCGGGTCGTTCACCTTCAGGTACGCGTTGATCCACGACGAGGAGAGGAAGCTCTCGACGGCGATCCGGACCGTCGTCTCGAGGAACTCCCCCTCGACCCCCAGCTTCTTCGCCTCGGCGCGCTTCTTCTCGCCGTAGACCTTCCTCTCCGCCTCGATCTGCTCCTTCGAGAGGATGGTGATCTCGACGCCCGCGGCCTGGAGCACCGGGTTCACGATCGGCTTGCCGGCCTCGCCGAGGAACTTCGGGATCGTGACGAGGGCCGAGGGGTCGAGCGCCGGCATGTAGAGCTCGACCTCGGCCGAGACCTCCTTCAGGGCCTTCGCCCTGCGGGACGCGCTCTTCATCGGAACGGAGACGTACACCGGCGGGGGAACCTCCTGGCCGTAGGCATCCCGCTGCACGACGGACTCGAACTGCGCCCCCGCGGCGTCCTCGGGGACGAGGTCGGTGCCGAGGTCGTCGACGACCTTCCTCGTGACGACGCGCATCGCCGCCACGTCGTTGTTCTTCGTGCCGGGAAGGGTGACCGTGACGGTCATCCTCGGGGTCTGGCTGTCTCCGGCCACGCGCTCGTCCTCGATCGAGTTGAACTCCACAGCGACCGGCTGCGCGGGGATCGGGGTCGGCGTCGGCGTCGGTTTCGGGGCGACGAGCTTCGAGAGGATCTGGTACGGGAGCTTGCACCCGCAGAGCGGCAGCGCGAGGAGGGCGAGGAGGGGGAGCGCGAGGCGGGCCGGGGCTTTTCTCATGGCGGCTCCTCTTCGGTCTCGCGTCACGGCAGGGGGATGGTGGTCTCGAACGGGAAGGAGAAGACCGCCTTGTCCGTCCAGAAGGTGAGGACGAGGGTCGCGTCGTCCGGGATCGCCTCGCCGTGGGCGACCTCCATCATCGCCTCCGTGTCGTTCGACTGGTTCCCCCGGCTCGAAGCTTCCATGAGCGTGCCGTCGGCCTTCCGGACGTTGATCTCGATGAGCGAGTCCATGTCGGCGACGGGCCCGACGACGACGACGCTCCCCTCGTTGACGCGGGCGCGCGGGAGGACGGTGAGCCGGACCTTGAGCGCCTTGAGGCCCGGCTCGGTGAGCGGCTTGCCGGCCTTCGGATAGAACTTCTCGATCCTCACCTCGGACGCCGGGTCGCGCGAGGGGATCCAGGCCTCGACCGTCCCGGAGAGCGTGACCGACGACGCCTCGCGCACCGGGCCGGCGAACTTCAGCCAGAGCTCCATGCCGTCGGGCTTGGTCGACCACTTCGTCGGCCCGTTCCCGTCGGGCGCGAGGACGTTCCCGAGGTCGTCCTTCGCCACGGCCGACTTGAAGCGGTAGCCACTCGCCCCCTCGAGGCCGGCGCCTTCCAGCTTCGGGAAGAGCACGAGGCGCGACGAGGCGTCGTTCGCCTGGTAGCGCGAGCGGGAGTCCTGGACCTTCGAGATGGTGACGCGGACGTCGCCCTGCGCGGCGGCCTCGGGCGCGACGAGGGAGAGCCCCAGCAGGGCTCCCGCAAGGACCGGACACGGCAGACCTCGGAACGGGTTCATGGGCACCTCGCGACGGATTTTGGCGAAGTCTACGCCGGCGTGACGCGCGTGCCGGGTGCAGACTCGGGGCGACGCCGATGCCCTTCGCCGACCGGGGGACCCACCGCCTCTCGTACGAGACGCTCGGGCGCGCCGACGCTCCGCCGCTCCTCCTCGTGATGGGGATGAGCTTCTCGGCCCGGGCGTGGGGACCGCTGCCGCAGAGGCTCGCCCGCGACTTCCGCGTCGTCTTCTTCGACAACCGGGGCGCCGGAGAGTCGACGGCACCGCTCCGCCCTTTCGGCATGAGCGACCTGGCCGACGACGGGGCGGCGGTGCTCGAGGCGGCGGGGGCCGGGCCGGCTTTCGTCTTCGGGATCTCGATGGGCGGGATGATCGCGCTCGAGCTGGCGCTCCGGCAC
>CAZNSS010000315.1:0-5164 GCA_964575465.1 uncultured Holophagales bacterium
GCCACGCGGGCTCGTGGCCGAGGATGGCGCCCGAGTTCGCGCAGTGGACGAGGAGGCGGCGCCCGGCGGCCTCCTGCACGTCCTCGGCGAGGGCGCGGAAGAAGGAGACCTGCTCGCGCGTGAACGCCGGGTCGGCCGCGTCGCTCACCGGGAGGTGGGTGAAGACACCGCCGAGCTCGACGCCGGGGAGGGCCGCGATCCGGAGCGCCACCTCGGGCGCCTCCGCCGGGGCGACGCCGACTCGCCCCATCCCGGTGTCCACCTTCAGGTGAACCGACGCGGGTCGGCCCGACTCACGCGCCGCGTCGGCGGCCGCCTCGGCCTCCTCGCCGCTGCAGACGGCGAGCGTGATCCCGGCCTCGACGGCCGCCCGCATCTCCCACGGGAACGTGGGGCCGAGCTTGAGGATCGGGAGGCGGAGCCCCGCCTCGCGAAGCTGGATCCCCTCGGGGACCGTCGCGACGCCGAGCCATTCGGCCGTCCTCGTCGCCTCGGCCATCCGTGCCACCTCGACGGCGCCGTGTCCGTAGCCGTTCGCCTTCACGGCGATGAGGACCTTCCGCTCCCCTCCGACGGCCGCGCGGATGGCCCGGAGGTTGTCCCGGATGTTCCCGAGGTGGACGCGCGCGTGGGTGGCGTAGAGGAGGCTCATCCGCGGATCACCACCTTCTGGACGTAGGGGCTCGTCGAGAGCGCGAGGAGGGCGCCGTAGTCGGGCCAGAATGCGAGCTCGTCACCCACCTTCACATTCTCCACCGCATCCTCGACGTCGAGAATCAGGTGGTCGCTCGACCCCCCGAGGACGGTCACGCCGGGCAGGACCGGCTCGATGCCGTCCACCGCGACGTCCTGCCTCCCCAGATTGCAGATGGCGCGCAGCCGGACGCCCCGGTCCTCGAACTCGGGGGTGTCGCCGAAAGCGTCCTGCCCGCGGTCGCCGATCGGCATCGACGGCTTCCGTTCGACCTCGACGACCTCGGCGACCATCCGGAAGGTGTCCTGGCGGGTCCCCGGCCAGGGGCTCCGGTCGATGACGTTCCGCCCGAGGACCATCGCCTCCCCGATGCGGAAGTGGTTGATCTCCTTCGGCATGTCGCCGCTCGCGAGGAGGGGCAGGTTCGCGCTGTTGCCGCCCGAGAGGACGTCGAGGGCGAGGCCCGTCGCCTCTCGGCAGCGATCCCGCACCTCGATGAGGGCCTTCATGTTCCGCACGGTCGGGATGACGCCGCCGTAGCAGGCGAGGTTGCAACCCATTCCGACGACGTCGATGTTCTGGAGCTTGCCGGCGCCGCGGACCACCTCGATCGCCTTGTCGGGCCAGACCCCCTCGCGCAGGTCGCCGACGTCGACCATGACGATGACCTGGTGGCGGACGTCGTGAAGGATGGCGGCCTCCGAGAGAAGCCCGATCGTCCCGAGGTTGCTGTTGAGCGTGACGTTCGCGCAGCGGACGACGTCCGCCACGCGGCTCGGGGCGGGGATCCGGAGCAGCATGAGCGGCCGGTCGATCCCGGCGTCGGCCATCGCCTGCAGGTTCCGGATCCGGCTGTCGGCGACCATGTCGGCCCCGCCCGCCACGAGGGCGCTCACGACCGCCGGGTGCGCGCAGGCGACCTTGGTCACCGCGGCGACCTCCGCACGGTGCGCGTGGCAGAGCGAGACGACGGAGCGCGCGTTCTGCGTGATCCGGTCGGGGTAGATCTCGAGGCGCGGGGTCCGGATGAACATCGGGCTCCTTCAGGACGGTGTCGTCGCTTCGACCCAGCGGCGGAACGTCGCGCGGACGTCGTCCGGGTAGGCGTGGGCGAGCGTGCCGAGGGCGCTGAAGCGGTACTCGGCGTCGACGAGGATCGTCGCCGACGGCTCGGGGAGGAGGTGCTTCCCGGCGCCGGTACAGACGGCCCGGAGGCAGTCGGCGGCCCCGTCGACCTTCGTGAGGGCGCCGCCCGTGGCGACGACCCACCTCACGGCGGTCAGGTCCTTCCCCTTGACGACCTGACGGCGGCCGGTGGGGGTGAAGAGGTCGGAGACGACCCCGGCGTGACGGCGGGCGCCGATCGAGACGGCCTTCTCGCAGAGCCAGCGGGCCAGTGCCCGCTCGCGTTCCGTCGCCGGGAGCGCCGCGAGGTCCCCGAGACGGCCCTCGGCCGAAGAGTCGCCCGAGAGCTCGACGACGTTCCGCGCGTTCACGAAGACGCCGAGGTCTCCCTCGACGGTCCGCTTCGCGCGGGGCTCCGGCTCCACGAGCCGGGAGTGCCACTCGGCGCCTCCCTCCGTCACGCTGTGGACGTCCGTCGTCGCGCCGCCCACGTCGAAGACGAGGCAGTCGCCCGCGACCTCGGCGAAGAGCTCGGCGCCCCGCAGAACGGCTCCGGGCGTCGGGAGGATCCCGTGCTTCGTGAGCCCCGCGAGGTGCGCCATCCCCGGGGCGTGGACGATGTGGCGGTTGAACGCCTCGTGAACGAGGCCGCGGAGCGGCTCGACGTTCAGGACGTCGACCTCGGGAAAGACGTTCTCGGCCGCGTGGAGCTCGGCGCCCGCCGCGCGGAAGACCTCCGCGACCCTCTTCCGGAGCGCGGCGTTCCCCGCGTAGAGGACGGGCGCCGGCAGGCCCAGGGCGGCCAGCTTCTCCGCGTTCCGAAGCACGGTCCCCTTCTCGCCGAAGTCGACGCCGCCGGCGAGGAGGACGAGGTTCGGGCGAATGTCGCGGATCTCCTCGAGGTCGTAAAGGTCGAGCTCGCCGGCCGTCACGAGCTTGACGATGCCGCCGGCGCCGAGGGCAGCCTCCCGCGCGGCCCGGGCGGTCATCGAGAGGGTGAGGCCGTGGACCGTCATCCGGAGCCCCCCGGCCGCCGAGCTGTTGACGAACGTCTCGGCGCCGGCAGGGTCGAGGCCGGAGCGCGCCCGCAGGTCGGCGAGCGAGGCGTCGACGCCGAGGCCGACGTCCCCCTCGGCGACACTGGTCGCGGCGAAGCCCTGGGCGACGTGGTCGAAGCCTCCGCCGGCGACGCGCACGAAGCCGTTCGCCTTCGTGATCGTCGAGCCGACCTCGAGCGTCAGGATCTCGATCCGCCTCATCGGTCGGTGCGGCCTCGCGTCACGCCTCCCGGGTCCCTCGTCAGGCGGCGCCCCGCGCCCTCAGGACCTTGACCATGGCGTTGACGACGTGGATCCCCTTCGTCCCGCGGCCGAAGGTGGCGTCGAGGCCGGTCTCCTTCGCCATGTCGCGGTTCACCTGGGTCCCGCCGGCGACGAGGACGACCCGGTCGCGGATCCCCTTCTCGCGGCAGAGCTCGGCGAGCTTCTTCATCTGGGCTCGGTGGACGTCGTTGTGGCTGATGATCGTCGAGATCAGGATGGCGTGCGCGCCCGTCTCGACGGCGGCGTCGACGAGCTTGCCGATCGGGACCGACGTGCCGAGGTAGTGGTACTTCACCCCGTACTTCTCGATGCCGCCGTGCTTGATGTCGAGGATCTCGCGGAGGCCGACGCTGTGCTCGTCCTCGCCGACGGTCCCGGCGACGACCTTCAGGCCGACCGCCTTCACCGCGTCGCGCAGCTCCTGCTCGGGGAGGATCACTTCCTTCTCGGGGATCTTCAGCGTCGTCCGGTCGATGTCGAAGGCGACCTTCCCCTTCACCTCGACGAAGCAGCCTTCGGCGGGGTGGAGGACCATCGTGTTGATGACCTCGGGGTCGACGAGGCCCATCTTCCTCGCCATCTCGACGGCGTAGACCGGGGCGATCTCCTCGTTCTCGGGGACGAAGAGCTGGACGAGGACCGTCCCGTCGCCCGCCCACTCGGCTTCGGGACGGATGGCGTTCCCCTTGCGGTACGGGAGCGTCTTCTCGAGGCGCCGGTTGCAGCTGTCTTCCGGGTCGAGCTCGTCGATGAAGACGATCTTCTCCGGGCGGCAGAGCGTGCAGCCGTCGATCGGGTCGCACGGCTTCGACGCGTCCGCCGGGAGGTGGTTCGTCCCGAAGTGGTCGCAGACGGGGGCGAGGTAGTCCGCGTCGCGGACGACGAGGGAGCCGGCACCGACGCCGCCTTTGCCGTCTCGGGCGATGCCGTCGCCGCTGCGCTCGGGGTACTTGGCCGAGTCGACGAAGAAGCCCTTCTCCACCGCCGCGAAGTAGCCGCCCACCTCGAGGACCTCTTCGAGGAAGGCGACGGCGCGCTCCTTCAGGTCGCGCACCATCTCGCCGAGCGGACCGTCGTGGTTGAGGGTGAGCAGCTCCTTGATTCCGTCGAGGGCGGCCCACGTCTGCTTCACCGTCTGGACGCCGCGGATGTTGTTGTAGTGCCACGGCACGTTCCGCCCCTCGTCGGGGGTGATCGTGCTCTGGATGTCGGCGCGGGTGAGCATCGAGATGAGGGTGTCGACCGTGTGGGTCCGCACCGCCTCCTCGATGTCGGCCTCGATGTAGCGCGTGTTCTGCTGCGCCCGCATCCTGAAGTGGCTGAAGAAGTCCCGGAGGGCCACCGCGTACGGCAGGTCGTACCAGAGCTTCGGCGCCGGAGGGGCGTTCGGCGGGACGGTGGAGAGGCCGATGAGGTCCTTGTCCATCCCGACGGCGACCGAGAAGGCGCAGTTGAGACCGTGCTGGACCATCAGCTCGGGCATGACGAGCCAGCCGGCCTTCGCGGTGGCATTCGCGTTGTGGGCGCCGTCGATCTGGAAGATCCGCGCGCCCGCCATGACCTTCTTCGCCTCCGCCGCGTCGACGAAGGAGCGGTACATGTTCACGTTCCGGTAGAGGACGTTGTACTGCGGGTCCTGGTGGGCGCCGTTGATCCCCTCCTCGGCGAAGAGGACGGCGACCTCGGGCCCGGCGACGCCGGAGACGTAGGAGTGGAAGTTGATCGGGCGCCCGACCTCCTGCTCGATCTCGTCGCACGCCTTGCGGCTCGCGCGGATCTGCTTGCGGGTGATCGGCACGCCGCCGATCCCCTCGGGCGTCCCCTCGAGGAGGCCGTCGATGTGGCTCTGTCCCGTCGTCCGGATGACCATGATGTGGTCCGCGCCGTGCCAGGCGGCCATCCGCATGCGGCGGAGGTCGTCCTCGAAGCGGCCGGAGGCGATCTCGGTCGTCACGACGCAGGAGGGCTGCGGGTCGATGTGGTCGAAGTACTTGCTCGCCGGGAGGCCGATCGACCTCTCGAG
>CAZNSS010000316.1:0-5139 GCA_964575465.1 uncultured Holophagales bacterium
CCGCGAGCGCGGCCGAGGGCTCGACGTGGACGCCCGCGAGCTGGAGGACCTGCTCCTGCCGCGTCGTCCCCTGCGGGTCGCGGCGCGATCCGCAGACCGAGGCGACGACGGCGAGCGGTGTCCCGGCCCGGGTGGCCCGCGCGTCGACGACGGCCCGGACGATCTCGGGCGCCGGGTCGGGGTGAGCGCCGTCTCCCAGGACGAGGTCGAGGAGGAGGACGCGGACGGAGAGGTCCGCCCCCGCGGCGCGGATCAGCTCGCAGCGGACGGTCTGGTCGACCATCGGGTGGGGCCGGCCGACGGTGTAGGCGTCGTCGCCGGTGTCGACGACGAGGTTCCCGGGCGGGAGGGGATGCCCCGCCGAGAGTCTCCCGGGGGGGACGACGGTCTCGATGCCGCGCGCGGCGAGGACCCGGCGCGCCTCCGCGGCGAGCGAGCCGCCGCCGAAGAGACCGACGAGCCTCGAGGACCCTGGGCGCCCCTCTCCCCCGGTCCCCGCAATCCGTTCCGCCGCGAGGGGCGGGACGGGACCTGGTGCGACCCCCGCCCACTTCGCGGCCGCCTCCGCCGCCTCGTCGAGCGATCCGGCGTAGAGGACGCCGTCTTCGATCCGGCGCCCGTCCTCGCCCAGGTAGCGGACGGCCACGGGCTTTCCGAGGCGCGCGAGGAGGCCGTGAAGCCTTCGCGCCACGCTCGGGGCCGGATGCTTGGCCACGAGGAGGACGCCGCGCGTCCCGGCGTCGTGCGCGAGGAGCGCGAGCGCGCCTTCCGTCATCGCGCCGCCGACCTCCTCGGAGAGGTCGCGGCTCCCCGTGCCGATGGCGTGCGACACGCCGACGCCCGCCCGGTCGAGGAGGCACGAGAGCTCCTGGATGCCGGTGCCGGAGGCGCCGACGATCCCCACCGGGCCGCGATCGACGCGGTTGGCGAAGCCGAGGCCGACGCCCGAGAGGATCGCCGTGCCGCAGTCGGGGCCCATCACGAGGAGCCCGAGGGGGGCGGCGCGGCGCTTGAGGGACACCTCGTCGGCGAGGGAGACGTTGTCGGAGAAGAGGAAGACGCTCCGCCCCGCGTCGAGCGCCCGGTGCGCGACGAAGGCGGCATACGGGCCGGGGACCGCGACGGAGACGAGGTTCGCTGCCGGGTGCGACTCGAGCGCTTCGCCCACCGTCCCGGGCCGGCGCGCTTCCGACGCCGCGACACCGGATTCCTTCGTGCCGGCGAGGAGCCCGTCGAGCGCGGCCCGCGCAGCCTCCAGCGTCTCGTCCGAAGCGGCCCGGATCGCGACGGCCATGTCGAGCGGCGTCGCGCGGTCGAGGACCTCGCCGGAGAAGCCCGCCTCGGCGAGGAGGCGGCGGTTCGTCTCCGTCCCCATCATCGCCACGGCCTCGGAGACGCCGGGGAGGGCGGCCAGCTCGCGGCTCACCTGCATGAGGCGGGCGGAGTCCTGGTAGCAGCCGGAGCGGACGAGGACGAGGGTCTTCATCGGGTCTCCCGGGCGTCGACGACGCCGTGGACGAGAGCGAGAGCGCCGGCGAGGAGGTCCGCTCCCGAGTGGGCGCCCGTGGCCGCGAGCCGCCCCGTCGCCGCCCGGAGCGAGTCCGTGGCCGCGTGGGGATTCCCGAGCATCTCGACGACCGACGCGAGGACCGCCGGGAAGCGCCCCTGCGAGGCGTTCTGGAGGAGGAGGTGTGCCGCCGGGGTCGTCTCCGCCTCCGGAAGGCCTGCGAGCGACGTCGAGAACGCGATCGCCGCCTGCCTGTCGACGAGCCCTCCTGCGGCGAGGCGACGGGCCATCGCGGCGAGACCGACGAGGAGGTCGTCCCCGGTCGGGGTGAGCCCCGGACCGAGGCCGGTCAGCGCCGCGGCGTCCGGCCGGTAGGCAACGACGCGGACGTCCCCGGAGAGAAGCGTCCCGACGAGGGAAAGGAGGCGGGCGTGGGCCCACTTCAGGACGAGTGACTCGACCGAGCCCGGCTCGCCGCCCTGCCCGGAGAGAAGCGCCCGCGTCCGACCCGGAAGGAAGATGCACGCGAGATCGAGGACGAGCGAGGCCCGGGAGACCGGCCCCGGCAGCGGCTCGAGCCCGCGACTCGGAAGGGACGGGCGAACGGGAGGGCGAACGGGAGGGCGCGACACTGCCTGCTCGAGCAGCGTCGACAGCTCTGCGGCCCTCACGCCGTGACACCCGCGGGGGTGGCCGCCTCGACGCTCTCGGCCCGCGCCGCCCTCTCCTTCTGCCGGAGGGCCCTCCAGACCTTCTCCGCCGTGATCGGCATCTCGGAGATCCGGATACCGCAGGCGTCCCAGAGGGCGTTCGCGATGGCCGCAGGCGTCGGGATCATCGTGTGCTCCCCGATCCCGCGGGCCCCCATCGGGCCGTCCTTCTGGGCCGTCTCGACGAAGGAGACCGACATCTCGGCCGGCACGTCCTCCGTGGACGGGATCTTGTAGTCCATCAGCGAGGCGTTCACGGCGCGCCCCGTCTTCGTGTCGAGGACGAGCTCCTCCATCGTCCCGGTCCCGAGCCCCTGGACGATGCCGCCGTACGTCTGCCCCCGGATGAGACCGGGGTTCACGACCTTGCCGACGTCGTAGCAGGCCGCGACCCTCTCCACCGTCACCTGTCCCGTCTCCGGGTCGACGGAGATCTCGACCGCCTGCGCCCCGAACGTCCACTTCGCGACCGGCTTGGCGCTCTGGCTCGTCTCCGGGTCGAGGAAGAGGAGCCCCTCGGGGAGGTACGACGTCGCCGCCGCGACCGGCCCGCCGATCGCGTGGCCGTCGGGGAACTGGTAGCCCATGACGAGGCGCGTGAACGGGATCGTCCTTCCCGTCGCGTCGTGGACGACGGAGCCGCTGCGAAGCGTCAGCTCCTCGGGCGGGACGCCGAGCGCCTCGCCCGCCGTGTCGCAGAGCTTGCGGCGGATCTCCGCGGCCGCCCGGAAGACGGCATTCCCCGTCGCCCAGGTCTGCCGCGAGGCGACGGTCTGCCAGTCGTAGGGCGAGAGGTCGGTGTCGGGACAGCCCTTCACCCGGATCGTCTCGACGGGAATGTCGAGCGCCTCCGACGCGAACTGCGCGACGACCGTCATCAGCCCCTGCCCGTAGTCGATCCCGGCGATGAGGATCTCGAGCGTCGCGTCCTCGGCGAACTTCAGGACGACGGACGAGGCGGCGTCGTTCGGCATCGCGGGCGCCTTGACGGCACAGGCGATCCCCTTGCCGCGGTACGGCGTCCGCTCCCGCTTCGGGTCGAGGCCGATCGCCTTCGCCACGTTGCGGATGCAGAGGTCGACGCGCCCGGAGTGCTCGTCGAGCACCTGGCCCGTCACGGTCGCCTTCCCCGCGCCGAGGCAGTTCAGGAGGCGGAATTCCGCCGGGTCCATGCCGAGCTCGACGGCGACCCTGTCCATCTGCTGCTCGAGCGCCCAGTGGATCTCCTGCATCCCGAATCCGCGGTAGGCGCTCCCGACCGGACGGTTCGTGTAGACGCCGATGCTGTCGCCCTCGACGTTCGGGAACTCGTACGCGCCGCCGCACGTGTAGCCGGCCGCGCGGACGATGTTCACGCCGTAGCCGCCGTAGGCGCCGCAGTTCCAGAGGTAGTGCATCTTCTGGGCCTGCACCCTGCCGCCCCTGTCGACACCGGTGACGAGGGTCGCGGTGAGCCCCTGCCGGACGACGGTCGCGAAGAACTCCTCGTGCCGGTCGACCATGAAGCGGACCCACCGCCCGCGGCAGCGCATGGCGAGGGCGACGGCGATCGGCTCGAGGTTGATCCCCGCCTTCCCCCCGAAGCCCCCGCCGACGTACGGCACGTGGACCCGCACGTCGCCGTGCGGGAGGCCGAAGCAGGCCGAGAGGAGGTGGCGCACGGTGAACGGGCTCTGCGCCGAGGTGTGGACCTCGACCTTCCCCGCGAGGTCGACCCGCGCGACCGAGACGTGCGGCTCCATCGGGACGTGCTGCACCTGCGGGACGCGGAAGACGTTCTCGAAGACCTTCCACGAACCCCGCAGCGCGGAGGCGTAGTCGCCCTTCCGGATCTTCAGCTGGTTGCAGACGTTCGTCCCGCCCGTCGGCCGGATCCAGGGGACGACCTCGTAGCTCCCGAGGTCGGGGTGGACGAGCGGCGCCCCCTCGGCGATCCCTTCCTCGACGTCGAAGATCGGCGGGAGCGGCTCGTAGTCGACCGCGACGAGGGCGGCGGCCTCGGCGGCGGCCTCGGGCGTCTCGGCGGCGACGGCGGCGACGGGGTCGCCGACGAAGCGGACCCGGTCCGTCGCGAAGACGGTCTGGTCCTTCAGGTAGATGCCGGTGTGGAGCGGAAAGTCGCGCCCGGAGACGACGGCACGGACGCCCGGCATCCGCGACGCCCTCTCGGTCCTCACGTCGAGGACCCGCGCGTGCGGATGGGGCGAGCGGACGACGGCGACGTGGAGGAGCCGTGGGAACTTCAGGTCGGCCGTGTACTTCGCGGCGCCGGTGACCTTCTCGAGGCCGTCGACGCGGACGACGTCCTGCCCGACGGAGCGGGCGGCCGTCACGCGCGCACCTCCTCGCGGACCTCGGGGGCCCGCGCAGATTCCCGCATCTCGGCCGCGGCCGCGCGCACCGCGTCGACGATCTGCTTGTAGCCCGTGCAGCGGCAGAGGTTGCCGGCGAGCGCCCTCTTCACGTCCTCTTCGCTCGGGTCGGGCTTCTCGCGCAGGAGGGCCGCGGCGCTGACGATCATCCCGGGCGTGCAGAAACCGCACTGGATCGCGGCGTGGGCAAGGAAGGCCTTCTGGAGGGGATGGAGGACGTCGTCCTTCGAGAGCCCCTCGACGGTCGTCACCGCCCGGCCGTGGGCCTCCACGGCGAGGACGAGGCAGCTGTTCACGGGCCGCCCGTCGAGCAGGACCATGCACGAGCCGCACTCCCCCTCGTTGCACCCTTCCTTCGTGCCGGTGAGGTCGAGCCCGTCTCGGAGGAAGCGGAGGAGGGTCGTTCCGACCTCGACCTCCGCCGTCTCGGAGGCGCCGTTCACCTCGAGCGTGATCGTCTTCTTCATCGGCGCCCCCTTCCGCCCAGCTCGGCGGCGCCGCGGCGGACGAGGACGCCCACCATCTCGCGCCGGTACTCCGCGCTCCCGCG
>CAZNSS010000317.1:0-5126 GCA_964575465.1 uncultured Holophagales bacterium
CCGACAAGGCGGGCGCCTACGCCCTCCAGGGCCTCGGCGGCCTCTTCGTCGAGCGCATCTCCGGCACCCCCTCCAACGTCATCGGCCTCCCCCTCCGCCTCGTCCGGGCCTTGGGGTCAGGTCTTGATTTTCTATTATAGTTCCGGGACGACCTTCAGCGCCTCGCCGGCCCGCACCGTCCCCTCCGCGATCACCCTCGCGTAGACGCGGCTCTCGCCCGGGTGGTCCTCCTGATTGATGCGGTGGATCTTCCCGTCCTCGAACGAGGCGCGGATCTTCCCGCACGGGGTGCAGTACCTCGTCACCTCGAGGACGACGCCCCCCTCGAATTCCAGCCGCGCGCCGGGAACGACGAGGCCCCAGTCGAGGCCCGCCACCGTCACGTTCTCGCCCGCCGACCCGGGTGAGATCGGGTGCCCCTCGGCGCGGAGCCGTTCGACGACGTCGAGGGAGAAGAGCGAGACGGCCCGCTCCGGCCCGCCGTGGTAGCGGAGGTCTCCCTGCACGTCGCCGCGGAGACCGTTCGTCGTCACGACGGCCTCGGGAACGGGGCGCTTCGGCACGCCCCCTCCCGAGACGCTGAGGGCGTGGACCCGGCCGACGGCCGGGTCCGTTTCGCCCCTGCTCAAAGCCCAGGGCCCCGGAAGGTCACGGCACCCTCTTCGGCAGCCGCGGGCCGTAGTCGGGGTACGCCGGCCTCTTCGGCATCACCGGCGGGTTCTTCGCGAGCGCCTCGAGCGCGAGCTGGACGGCGCGTTCGAGCTGCGGCTCCTTCCCCTGCCTCACGAGGGCCGGGTCTTCCTCGACCTCGACGTCGGGCGCGATGCCGACGTTCTCGACCTCCCACGAGCCCTCGGTCCCGTAGAGGCCCCAGCGGGGCGCGGTGACCGAGCCTCCGTCGATCAGCGCCGGGTAGCCGCCGATGCCGACGAGGCCGCCCCACGTCCTCTTGCCGACGAGCGGGCCGAGCTTCGCCTTCCGGAAGAGCCACGGCAGCGCGTCGCCGCCGGAGCCCGACATCTGGTTGATCAGCATCACCTTCGGCCCGAAAACGGCCTGCGCCGGCTCGACGACGTCCTCTCCCTCGCGCGACGTGTTCGCCATCTGCGGAGTCCGGCCGAGGAGGTCGACGATGTAGTCGGCGATGGAGCCGCCGTGGTTGAAGCGCTCGTCGAGGACGAGGGCCTGCTTGCCGATCTCCGAGAAGTAGTAGCGATTGAAGTTCGTGAAGCCCCCCGCGAACGTGTCGGGGATGAAGACGTAGCCGACCTTCCCGCCCGAGAGCGCGTCGACCCTCTTCCGGTTCTCCTCCATCCAGGTGCGCAGGCGAAGCCCTCCCTCGGACGGGGCGGGAACGACGGTGACGCGGCGCGATCCGCTCCCGTCGGCCTTCGGCCCCACGGTGAGGACGGTCTGCTTCCCGGCGGTGCCGAGGAAGAGGCGGTGGACGTCATCCTCCCCCTTCAGCTCCTGCCCGTTCACCGCGAGGAGGAAGTCCCCCTCCTTCACGTCGACGCCCGGCTGCGTCAGGGGCGCCTTCAGCTTCGGGTTCCAGTTCTCGCCAGGGAGGATCCGGGAGATACGGTAACGCCCCTCCGCCACGACGTAGTCGGCACCGAGGAGCCCGACGGAGACCTTCTCCTGCTCCGGGACCGCTCCCCCGCCGACGAAGACGTGGCCGAGGACGAGGTGCCCGAGCATCTCCTCGAAGAGGAGGTTCAGGTCGTCGCGCCCGCCGAGGCCGTCGACGAAGGGCGCGTAGAGCTTCTCGGCGGCGGCGAGGTCGAGACCGTGCGCGCGCGGGTCGTAGAGGAAGTCGCGCTGGATGCGCCACGTCTCGCGGTACATCTGGCGCCACTCGGCGCGCGGGTCGACCCACACCGAGAGGCCCTCGACCTTGAGCGCGCCGTCTCCCGGCTTCGGCGCCTTCTCCGACGGGACGAGGAACCAGCTCTCCTTCTGCGCGTAGAGCGCCTTCGTCCCGTCCGCCGAGACGAGGAACGGCGGCTGGCCTCCGTAGACGCCGCTCCCGCCGTCGACCTTCTCGACGAACTTCTCCGCCTTGCGTGCCTTCAGGTCGAAGCGGTGGACGTCGAGCGGAGCCGGGTTCTCGTCGCCGAACTCGAGGTAGTCCTCCGCGGCGAAGGCGACGGGCGCCTGCAGGAGGAAGACGATCCCCTCGTCCCCGGTCTCGAGCCCGACCCAGTTCGCCCGGTCGACGGGGAGAGCGACGATCCTCTGGTCGAGGCCCTCGAAGTCGACCTTCACCGGCTCGGGCGGCTTCTTCGCATCCTTCGCGCCGGCGTCCTTCGCGGCGTCGCCCTTCTTCCCGGAGTCCTTGCCCTTCTCGTCGGCAGCGGCCGCCTTCGCGGCCTCGGCCCCCTTTCCGTCCTTTGCGTCCTTCGACCCCTCCGCGCCCTCTTCGTCGCTCTCCGGGGCGACGGGCGAGGGAAGGTCCTTCCGGAGGACGGCGGCGTAGAGGCTGCTCGTCACCGGCCGCCCCATGCTCGTCATGTCGAGCCACCCCTGCGCGAGGCCGACGTCGGTCGACGCGAGGAAGAAGAGGACCTTGCCTCCCTTGTCGAACCGGGGCGACGTCGCGTCGCTTCGCCCGTCCGTCACCTGCCGCGACTTCCCCTCCTCGAGGGAGTGGACGAAGACGGCGCGGAGGCGGTTCGGGAGCTGCTTCACGTACGCGATCCAGCGCGAGTCGGGAGACCAGGCCGCGTCGAGGTACGAGAGCGGCGTGTCGTAGCGGTCGGCGTCGACCTTCGCCTTCGTCCCCTTCTCGACGTCGACGACCCAGAGGTTCATCCGCTTGTCGGCGAGAGCGATCTTCTTGCCGTCGGGCGACCAGCGCGGCGCGTAGAAGAACGACGGCGGGAGGCCCAGCTCGATCTTCTTCACCGGCCCGATCCCGTCGGGCGCGCGGAGGTGGAGCGCGTACTCGCCCGACTCGTCCGAGAGCCAGGCGATCGTCTTCCCGTCGGGCGACCACGACGGGTCGCGGTCGGCGACGCCGGGGCTCCGCGTCAGGTTCCGCGCGTCTCCCTTCTCGGCGGGGACCGCGAGGATCTCGCCGCGCGCCTCGAGGAGGACGCGCTTGCCGCTCGGCGAGAGCGCCGCGTGGAGGACCTGCCCGGGCTCGACCTTGCGGAAGCCCGCGCGCACCTGCGGCAGGTCGGCCGAGATCGTCACCGGGACCGTCTTCGTCGTCCCGGAGGCGAGGTCGAGGAGCTTCAGCTCGCCGAACTGGTCGTAGACGATCGCCCCGGGGCCGGCCGAGGCGGACTGGACGTCGAACCCGCCGGGGTTCTTCGCGACCTCGCGGACGGCCCCCCCTTTCACGTCGTACGCGAAGAGCGTCGGCGGACCGTTCCGGTCCGAGAGGAAGTAGACCGTGTCGCCGACCCACATCGGCCGCCGGTCGTTCGAGCTCTCGCGCGGCACCTTCACGACCTTCGAGTCGGAGAGGTCGGCGATCCAGACGGGCGTCGTCTGGCCGCCCCGGTACTTCTTCCACGCGGCCTGCCACTGCGGGAAGGGGACGTAGGCGAGGCGCCTGCCGTCGGGCGAGAAGGAAGCGTCCGCCCCGGACGGGAGCGGCAGCTCCTCGGCGGGGCCGCCCGCGACGGGAACCGTGAAGAGCTTCGGGAGGTCGCGCGGCGTCCTCCGCATCGAAGCGAAGAGGACCTTCTTCCCGTCGGGCGTGAAGCCCATCGCGACGTCCGGCCCCGGGTGGTGCGTCAGCCGCCGAGGCTCGCCGCCCCCGGCCGCCACGACGTAGACGTCCTCGTTGTCGTCGTACGTCCCCGTGAAGGCGACCGTCGCGCCGTCGGGCGAGAAGACCGGGCGGCGATTGCGGAGCTGCCCGCTCACGAGGCGCGTCGCCTCGCCCCCCTCGCGCGGCACCGTCCAGATCTCCCCCGCGAAGGCGAACGCGATCCGCGTGGCCGAGAGCGCGGGGTCCTGCAGGAGCCGCGGTGGCGGCGCGGCGGCGGCCCCGAGGGACGAACAGAGGACGAGCAGGGCGACGGCGGCCGGCAGCTGGCGCATCGGTGGTACCTCGGCCCGCGATTCTAGACGCGCCGCCGGGAGGAGAATTCCCGCGGAGGCTCCCGATGGACACCGTCGTCTACACGCTCGTACCGCCCCAGGGGAAGGCTTCCACGGCCCTCTGGATCATGCCCGTCGTCCTCGCCGTCGTCCTCCTCGTCGTCGGCGTCCTCGTGACGAAGACGGTCGCCGGGGCGAGGAGCTCGACGTTCACGCTCTCCCCCGCGGGGCTGACGATCCAGGGCGACCTCTGGGGCCGCACCGTCCCGGCCGCGCACCTGCGAGGCGCCGCCGCACGTCTCGTCGACCTCCGGAACGAGCCGTCCCTCGCCCCGAGGCGCCGAACCGCCGGCACCGCGATCCCCGGCTACCGGAGCGGGTGGTGGCGCCTCGCGAGCGGCGAGAAGTCGCTCCTCTACCTCACGGCGCCCGACCGGGCCGTCTACGTCCCGACGACGGAGGGGTTCTCGCTCCTCCTCTCGGTCTCGAGCCCCGAGCGCTTCGTCGAGCAGCTCCGGCGCGTCGCGCCGGCCGGCTGAAGCGCGCCTCGGGCTCAGCCCCGCTCGATCTCCCCCGCGGCCTCGCGCACCTCGCCGGGCAGCTCGAGCGGAAAGCCCGAGTGCCACGCGGCGAACCTCGCGAAGGAGAGGACCTCCGGCCCCGAGTTCATCGACTTCGCGAGACGCAGAGGCCCTCCCTCCCCGCGCGCCTCGAGGGAGAACCAGTCGTCCCCGTCGTCGTCCGTCGTGAGCGCGGCCACGAGCGTGCCGCCCAGCACGGAGCGCTGCCGGGACCAGGGACCGAAGCGGCGGACCCGCTCGACGCGCCCCTTCGCGAGGACCCACGCGTCGCGGGCGAACGCGGCCCAGAGGCAGAGGGCGTCGACGGCGATCGCGGCGACGGCCGCAACCGTCGCGACGCCGACGATCCCGCTCACCGACCCCCTCCTCGCGGCGGCCGCGGCGAGGAGCGCTCCGGCCCCCGAGGTGACGACGAAGGCGACGAGGAGAGCGCACCCGGCGGTCTTCCGCGACCTCTTCTTCGAGCACAACGCGGAGATCATTCGCGGC
>CAZNSS010000318.1:0-5125 GCA_964575465.1 uncultured Holophagales bacterium
CGGCTTCTCCGCCAGGCGCGGATCCGGACCCAGGTCCTCTCGACCCGCGGGTGGCGCTGCCGCCAGCGGCGGACCTTCCGCTGGAACCAGCGGCTCTCGACGTAGAGGATTGCCGCCCCCGCCACGCCGAACGGCCATCCCTGGATGAACGGGAGGAGGCCGCCGACGAGGCCGAGGACGAGCATCGCCCAGCCGAGCGTGAGGAAGGCGAGCCTCACGAGGTGGTGGCGGCGCCGAGCGAGCCCGCGGCCGTTCGGGGGAGCCGGCTCGATCACTTCCGGGCCGGGAAGCGCCCCTCGCGGGCCTCGCGCACGATCCGCTTCGCCTCCTCAGGGAAGTCGGCGTCGAGCATCCATTCGAGGTACTCGGGGTTCTTCGCGGCGACGTCGGGGAGCGTCTGCCCCCGCTTGGCCCCGAAATTGAAGACGGCGGCGCCGTCCCTCCAGACGAAGCGCTTGTCGGCGTCGACCCAGCGCCCCTCGACCGGGGCGGTGAAGGCGGCGAGGGCCTCGATGCCGCGCGGCAGGTCCGCGTAGCGCGTCAGCTGGCCCGCGAGCACCTCGGCGGCGGCGATCGTGTCGGCGAGCGCCGAGTGGGCCCCCTCGTGCTCGCGCCCGACGAAGGTCCTCACGGCGGCGGTCAGGTCGCGCGGCTCCTTGCGGAAGTAGATGACCTGGGCGTCGACGACCCGGCGCCCGTCGAAGGAGAAGGGGACCTTCACCCTCTCGAACTCGCGCCCCAGGAGCGGGATGTCGAAGCCCCGGAGGTTGTAGCCCGCGAGGTCGCACCCCTCGAGGAAGGCGGCGAGCCGGGGCGCGACGTCGTTGAAGGGGGGGGCGTCGGCGACGTCGGCGTCGGTGATGCCGTGGACGGCCGTCGCCTCGCGCGGGATCTTCACGCCCGGGTTCACTCGCGTCTCGAAGGCCGCGACGCTCCCGTCGGGGGAGACCTTCAGCGCCGCGACCTCCACGATCCGGTCGGTCAGGCGGTCGGGGCCGGTCGTCTCGAGGTCGAAGACGGCGAGCGGGGCGCCGTCGCAGAGGGAACGCAGGGCCTCGAGGGCCGCGGGGGGAAGGAAGTCCGTCACGCCGGGATCATCTCAGACGCCGGCGCCTCGAACGTCCAGACGGCCCCCGCCGCTCCGGGCGGGTCCTCCCAGACGATCCGGACCGCGCGGAGGAACGGCGCCGGCCCGTCGGGACGGACCCCCGGGTCGTAGAGAGGGTCATTCCGGAGAGGATGGCCGGCAGCGGCGAGGTGGACCCGGAGCTGGTGCATCCGCCCCGTTTCCGGCGAGAGCTCGAGGAGGGCGTCGTCGCCCCGGGCCTCGAGGAGGCGCCAGCGGGTGAGGGCGGGGCGGCCGGCCGGATGCGCGGCGCAGCGGCCGGGGGGAGGGAGCGGCGGGACGAACGAGAGGCCCTCTCCACGGAGGAGACGCGCGGCGCGGTCGGGGCCGTAGGCCGCCCGGACGGCGCGCGCGAGGAGCCACGGCCTTCCCGTCCGATGCTCGAGGAGCGGAAGGTCGATCGCCCCCTCCGGCTCGGCGGGAACGCCTCGGACGAGCGCGACGTAGGTCTTCGAGACTCGCGTCGCCCACGCGGCGTGCGCGACCCGCAGCGCCTCCTCGCCGCGCGCGAGGAGGAGGGCGCCGGAGGTGATCCGGTCGAGCCGGTGGACGAGGTGCAGGTCGGGCCCGAGCTCCTCCCGCGCCTCCTCCAGGAGGCCGCCGAGGCCGTGCACGGCCTGCCCCGCCTCCTTGTCGAGGGCGAGGTACGCCTCCGCGCCGCGCGGGACGGGGAGCCGCCGGAGCGTCACGCCGTCCGCGTACGGAAGCGGAGCGCCGAGAGGATGACGGCGAGGTTCCCGGCGAGGTTCGCGGACATCCCGAGGACGATCTCGAGGAGCCCGAAACGGACGCCGTAGACCAGCCAGATCACCTGCCCGAGGAGGAAGAGAAGGTAGGTGACGACGGAGACGTCGTCGCTCGACCGGCGCTTCCAGATCCGCACCGCCTGGGGGATGTACGCGGCGCCGCTCCCGACGCCGACGACGCCGACGAGGACCTTGAGGACCGAGTCGAAGCTCTCCATGCGGCGGGGAGCCTAGCAGGCATCCGGAAGAACCCGGCGAGACGGCCGGGGTCCGGGGCGTCGGGCCCGCCCCGCGGGCGCGGCCTACAATGGGCCCGTGGTGCGTCCGCTCGTCGCCGCTTTCCTCCTCGCCTCCGTCGCCCTGACGGCACGGGCGGCGGAGCTCTACGGCAGGCCCCTCCGCGGCCTGACGGCGGTCTCGATCGCCGAGCTCGCGCGGAAGGCCGGCGAATACGACGGGAAGACCGTCCGGGTGCGCGGGGAGGTCCGATCGGAGGGGGGCGCGTTTCTCCTGTCCGAGGGGGCCGCGTCGATCCGGGTCTCGATGCGCGATCCGGGGTCGACGCTCCCGGGCGACGCCACCGGCGCGTCGGCGACGGCCGAGGGGACCTTTCGCGCGAAGGGTCCGGGCGGCGGGCCGGCGCTCGAGGCGACGGGCGTTGAGCTGACGCGCTGACGTTCCGCGCCGGATCCCGGGCGGCCGTCGCTGCCGCCGGAAAGTCCGTAAACTCCGCAAAGACATGCGCCTCGGCGTCGACTTCGGGACGACCCACACGGTGGTGACGATGGTCGACCGCGGGAACTACCCCGTGGTCGCCTTCGAGGGGGGCGACCCCTACCCGTCGGTCGCGGCGCTCCTGCCGTCGGGCGAGCTGCGCCACGGCTTCGAGGCCGCGGCCGCGAGGCACGAGCCGGGGGTCCGGGTCATCCGGTCGTTCAAGAGGCTCCTCGCCGACGCCGGCCCCCGCGCCGCGGTCGAGATCGGGGGTCGCCCCATCCTCCTCCTCGACCTCCTCACCGGCTTCCTCTCGAAGGTGAGGGAGGACCTCCTGGCGCGCTCGAACGCCGACGTTGCGGACGGGGAGCCGCTCGAGGCGGCGATCTCGGTGCCGGCGAACTCCTCCAGCGCGCAGCGCTTCCTGACGCTCGAGGCGTTCCGGGCGGCGGGCTTCACGCCGGTGGCGCTCCTGAACGAGCCGTCGGCGGCCGGCTTCGAGTACGCCCACCGGTTCCGCTCGACGATCACCTCCCGGCGCGAGCACGTCCTCGTCTACGACCTGGGCGGCGGGACGTTCGACGCCTCGCTCCTCCGGATGACGGGAAGGACGAACGAGGTCGTCACGAGCGAGGGAGTCCGCCGCCTCGGCGGGGACGACTTCGACGAGGCGATCCTCGACGCCGTCCTCGCGAAGGCGGGCGCCCCGCCGCCCGACGCCGAGACGCGCGACCTCCTCCTCGAGGAGTGCGCGCGGCAGAAGGAAGCGGCCGGGCCGAACACCCGCAGGCTCGTCCTCGACCTGGCGCCCCTCGATCTCCCGCCGATCGCCCTCCCGATCGAGGAGGTCTGGGAGGCCTGCGCGCCCCTCGTCGAGAGGACGATCGCGGCGACGGAGCCGGTTCTCGCGGCCGCGGAGGTCGAGGAGGGGGAGCTCGCCGGGGTCTACGTCGTCGGCGGCGCCGGGGCCTTCCCGCTCGTCGGCCGCCGCCTCCGCGAGCGGTTCGGGGAGAAGCGGGTCAAGCGCTCGCCCCACCCCTTCGCCGCCACCGCCGTCGGCCTCGCCCTCTTCCTCGACACGGAGGCGGGATTCACCCTCGCCGACCGGCTGACGCGGCACTTCGGCGTCTTCCGCGAGGCAGAGGCGGGGGAGGAGGTCGTCTTCGACCCGATCTTCCCGAAGGGCCTCCCGCTCCCGGTGCCGGGCGCGGCGCCGCTCACCGCCGTCCGCCGCTACCGCGCCGCGCACGACCTGGGGCACTTCCGCTTCGTCGAGTGCAGCCGGATCGTAGAGGGTCGCCCCGACGGCGACGTCACGCCGGGGCAGGACGTGAAGTTCCCCTTCCTCTCGTCGCTCCGCGGCGCGGGCCTCGCCGGCGCCACCGTCCGGAGGCTCGACGAGCCGGGGCCGGAGGTCGAGGAGGTCTTCTCCTGCACCGACGGCGGGGCGGTGGAGGTGACGATCCGGGTCCCGTCGGACGGCTTCTCGGAGACGTTCCGGCTCGGCCGGGTCGGCCTCTGAAGCCGCTCGCCGACGGCCGGCGTCGGTTCGCCGAATCGGGCGGGCGGATTCCACCCCCGGCGCGTAACTTCGGGCAGGAGCTCCCCCGAAGGGAGCGCGGAGGCAGGCCATGAACATGAAAGACCCGAGACTCCCGGCGGCGGCGGGCGCGGTCCGCCTCGTCTTCGGCATCCTCGTCATCCTCGCCGGCCTCCTCTTCACGCTCGACAACTTCGGCCTCGTCTCGGCGAGGTTCCTCCTCCGGCTCTGGCCGGCCGCTCTGGTGGCGATCGGGCTGACGAAGGCGCTCCAGCGGCGCGGCTTCTGGAACGGCTTCTGGGGGTGGGTCCTCGCCCTGGCGGGGACGCTCCTCCTCCTCGACAACCTCGACGTCCTCCGCTTCCCCGTCTGGAAGCTGACGCCGCTCGTCCTCGTCGCGCTCGGCATCCGGCTCGTCCAGAAGGCGGGGGGGAGGACCTTCCCCGACCGGACGGTCGAGAGCCGGACGGCGGCGACGCTCGACGAGACCGCGATCTTCGGCGGGTGGGACCGCTCCGTCACGACGAACGAGTTCCTCGGCGGGGAGATCAACGCGCTCTTCGGCGGGTTCGAGCTCGACCTGACGAACTGCCGGATCCCCGACGACCAGGCGACGGTCACCGTCTTCGTCGCGTTCGGCGGCGGGGACATCCGCGTCCCGCGCGAATGGGCCGTCGACGTGAAGGCCTTCGCGATCTTCGGCGGCACCGACGACAAGAGCGCGCACCCGCCCCTCGGCGGGGACGTGCCCCCGAAGCGGCTCGTCATCGACGGGTTCGTCGTCTTCGGCGGCCTCGACATCAAGAACTGACGTGCACCCCATCCTGGCTCGCCGGGAGAGGCTTCTGGCCTACCTCCTCGCCTGGGTTCCCCTGGCGGCGATACAGGCCTACCTGCTCGCGCTCCCGGGGAGCCTCTCGATCGGGGAGGCGGCGGCGCTCGCCGCGCCGCTCTCCCTCGTCTACGCGTTCCTCTGCCTCTCGTCGTTCTACGCCTGCC
>CAZNSS010000319.1:0-5119 GCA_964575465.1 uncultured Holophagales bacterium
GGCTGGCTGCCGCGGGCGATCCAGGCGAGGTCGGCCTCGTCGGCCGTCCGGTAGCAGTTGCCGTCCTCCGGGTCGCGGAACGGGCAGGGATTCGAGGTGCCGTGGGCGGGGGAGGCCGTATCGGGACCGGAGGCGAAAGACGCGGTCGCGTCGGCCGGAACGGAGCCGTCCGGGGCTCCCGCCGCGAAGGCGGGCGCGGAGAGCGCCGCCGCGAGGGCGAGCCCGAGGAGGGCCGCGGCCCCGGAGAACGCGGTCCTCGTCAGCCCGCTCTCTCCAGGTAGGAGTCGTCGCGGGTGTCGATCCGGATGACCGTCCCGACGTCGACGAACTGCGGGACCATGACCTGGAGGCCGGTCTCGAGCTTGGCCGGCTTGTAGGAAGCGGTGGCGGTGGCGCCCTTCATCCCGGGGTCCGTCTCGACGATCTTCAGCGCGACGGTCGTCGGAAGCTCGACCGAGATCGGGTTCCCTTCGTAGAAGTCGACGTCGATGACCGTCTCGGGAAGGAGGTACTTCATCGCGTCGCCCACGATCTCGTCCGAAAGCCGGATCTGGTCGTAGGTCTCCTGGTTCATGAAGTGGTGCCCCTCGCCGTCCGAGTAGAGGTACTGCATCTCGTGCGTGTCGAGGCTCGCCTTCTCGATCTTGTCCTCGGAGCGGAACCGGTGCTCGTTCATCGCGCCCGACTTGAGGCTCCGGAGCTTGGCCTGAACGAAACCGCGCAGGTTCCCCGGAGTCTTGTGGACCACCGAGTGGGCGCGGTGAAGCTCCCCGTTGTGGAGGACGATCATTCCGGCCCGGAGTTCAGTCGCTGAGATCATTCCGCGGTCACCTGGTGCGTACCCTTCCGCAAGACGTAGTTCCGGCAGGACGAGTCGGTCCCCTGCCGCGCCAAACGCGGAAAGGGTAAACCGACTCTCCCCATATGGCAAGCGGGGCTGCCCGAAGGCAGCCCCGCTCGGAAACCCTTGGGAAGGAGAGGTTTAGTCGTTCAGCTTCGCCCGCCGCTCACGGGGCTCGGCGGGGACCGGCTGCGGGTCCTCGCCGGCTCCGAAGGCGATCCCCTCGGACTGGATCGATACGCCCATCGTCTGCCAGAAGGCGCCGAGGACCTCCGGGGTGAAGTACGCCGCGGCGAATCCGATGACCTCCTCCTGGCTCGGAGGGCCAAAGGCGTTGTGCGGGAAGCCGCCGGCCGACGTGTTGCCGTTGAAGAGATACGTCGACATGTCGACCCGCGGGAGGCTCGTTCCGTAGTTCGCGTTCACGAACTGGACGAGGGCGTCCGCGACGATCGCGTAGCCCGTGGCGCTCGGGTGGACGCCGTCGTAGGAGAAGACGCCGCCCGAGAGGTAGGACGACGTGAGGGTGATCCCGGCGAAATCCCGACCGTGCACGGCGATGTCTGCCAGGAGGGCGGCGGTGTCGAAGACCTTGTAGCCGGCCCCCTGGGCCAGTGAGGCGATCTGCGCGTTGTACTCCCCGCCGCGGGTCTTCAGGAGCGACACCTCGCTCGGGTAGAGCAGGCCCGGCACCGCGACGCCGCCGATGGCGGTCCCGTTGTCCGGGAGCGGGTTGTTGCACATCGGGAGGGTCGGGGCGACGGCGCAGGGGATCCCGTAGCCGACCTTCATCAGGGAGCCGAGAGGGAGCGGCACGACGGTTCCGGCCGGCACCGGGCAGGCCGGGACGCCGGTGGGGCAGCCCGTCGGCCCGAGGACGTAGATCGGAGCGCCCGTCGCCGGGTTGACGCCGATGATCGGCTTGACGGCCGTGAAATAGGGAAGGGTCGTCACGTCGGGAATCGTCGCGGCGATGCCCTTGCCCGTGCCGCCCTGGGCCGCCTTCATCGTGTCGACGATGGTCTTGTAGGAGGCCGCGTAGGCCTCCTTGGAGATCAGCGTCACCCCGTCGATGACGGTACCCGAGGTGGCCGGCCCGAGGAGCTCGTTGCCGAGGACGCCGATCGCGAAGAACGTCGGCTTGGAGGCCGCGGCCTGCTGGAGGACGGTGGCCCCGCTCCCCCGGAGGACGAGGTCGATCAGGGCGTTCTTGCACGGCACGGTGCCGGTGTTGGTGACGCAGTTGACGACGCTGGCCCCGAGGTACCCCGGGATCGCCAGGTTGTCGTAGGGCCGCGCGAGCGTCAGGTTCTCGGGCTTGCCGGTGTTCGCCGCGTAGCTGAAGGTGGGCGCCAGGCTGGTGAGGATCTGACAGGGGCCGAGGCCCGGCTCGCCGACGATCGGCTGCTGGAACCCGGTGTTTCCCGTCTGGCGGGCGAAGATGGCGGGCCAGGAGTCGGTCTGCCCGTGCTTGACCCAGCAGCTGTCGATGAAGCCGGAATCGACGGAGGCGCCGACGGCGACGAACTTGGAGAAGTCAGCCTGCGCGGCGGCCGGGGAGGCCGAGGCGACGAGGGCGAGCGCGAGGGCGACGAGGAGGGTGTTCTTCATGGTCTTCACTGGTCACCCCCTCAGAAGGACGTCCGGAGGTTGAGGACGGTGAGATTCGCGAAGTTCTCGTACCGGCCGTTGAAGTTGTCGTCGTTCGTCGTCACGGACCGGCTGTTGAAGAAGAGGAAGAGGGTCGAGGCGTCGACCCAGACGTTCTTCATCATCTTCCAGCTGAAGCCGACCGAATAGCCGTTGCGGTTCATGTCGGGGAGGAGCGGGCCTACGTCGCCGTCGGGCTCGGGGGTCTGGTCGTAGACGTAACCGGCCATCAGGTTGAACGTGTCGCTGGTCTGCCACTTCAAGCCGAAACGGATCGCCCAGGTGTTCTCCCAGTCGTGGGGAAGCGTGCTCGTCGGGATCTGCTTTCCGTCGACCGCTCCGAACTCGAAGACCGTCGTGTCGAATGCCGACCACTCGGTGTAGGTCCCGGCGGCCTCGGCCGTCACCTTGCCGAAGTCGTAGGAGATGCCGAACTGGGTCTGCGCCGGAGCCTGGATCGTGGTCTTGACCGGGACGGGCGTGTTGACCGGGATCTTCGAGGCGAAGGCCAGGTCGAGGTCGGTGTTCCCGGTCGAGAGCTGGTAGAACATCGCCTCGCCCTTGAAGTTCGCGTCGACCGCCCCGTGATAGGAGGCGCCGATCGAGAGCTTCGGGGTCGGCGTGATCTTGATGCCGGCGCCGAACGTGACGTCCATCTCCATGTCCGCGCGGATGTCGGCGTGCGCCGCGTCCACGACTCGATTCGTGTAGGGGTTGAAGAGCGGCACCTTCCGCTGGAGCTTCACGTCGGTGAAGCGGAACTCCGGGCCGACGCCGACCGCGAGGACGTCGTTGATCTGCCAGGCGACCTGGAGGCCGGCCGCGTACTGCTTCAGGTCGACGTAGGTGGAGAGGTACCGGCCGCGCCAGTCGGGCTCGTCCCACCGCGTCGCGAGGCCGAAGGGGAACCAGGTGCCGAAGGAGAGGCTGACGCACTCGCTCAGGCCGTAGGACATGTAGAGGTTCGGAGGGAAGAAGAACTGGTCCGCCATCTTGCTCGAGTAGCCCTCGCCGGGATACGGGTTGTAGCCCTCGGCGAGCTCGGACTTCGGCAGGATGAGGGTGACCCCGGCCATGACCTGTAGCTCACCCTTCTTGGTGTGCTTGGCGAGGCCCGCGGGGTTGTAGAACATGGCGGACAGGTCGTCCGCCTGGGCGACGAACGCCCCGCCCATCGCCGTGGCGCGGGACCCCGCCTCGAAGATCGAGAACCCTGCCGCGGACGCCGGGCCTGCGGCGACCAGCGCGGTGACCAGGAGGAGCGCGAGCCCCCCCAGTCCGATGCGTGCACTTCCTCTCAACACGAAACCCTCCTCCTTCGCGTAAACGCGATGTGTAAGCAAACTCCGGGAACGGACGGATTCTCTCTCTGCGCTGTCCAGAGTCAAGACCCCGCCCGGAACGCGTGTCCCGGGCGGGGTCGGAGGGGCCGGATGGCGGGGGTCCGGAGGGGGCGCTAGGAGCGGCGGGCGGGGGCCCGCAGGACCGGGGCGAAGCTCCCCGGCCTGGAGGCCTCGCGGGCGAGGAGCGCCTCGTCGACGCGGCCGACCGGGGTGACGTGCGGGGCCGAGGTGACGAGCTCGGGGCTCTCCTCGGCCTCCCGGGCGATGGCGATCATGGCGTCGGCGAAGGCGTCGAGCTCCTCGATCGGCTCCGACTCGGTCGGCTCGATCATGAGGGCGCCCGGGACGATGAGGGGGAAGGACATCGTCGGGGGGTGGAAGCCGTAGTCCATCAGCCGCTTGGCGACGTCGATGTTGTGGACGCCCTTCGCCGCCTGGAGCTTGTCGTCGAAGACGACCTCGTGGTAGCTCGGGGCGTCGTACTTCAGGTGGTAGAAGGGGGCGAGCTTCTTCCGGAGGTAGTTCGCGTTCAGGACGGCGTTCTCGGCGACCTCGCCGATCTCCTGGCCGTACGAGAGGATGTAGGTGAGGGCGCGGACGAGGACGCCGAAGTTCCCGTAGAACGTCCGCATCCGGCCGATCGAGTCGGGCCGGTCGAAGTCGAGGCGGAACGCGGCGCCGTCCGGCTCGACCGTCGGGACCGGCAGGAACGGCACGAGCGCGGCGCCGACGCCGACCGGGCCGGCGCCCGGGCCGCCGCCGCCGTGCGGCGTCGAGAACGTCTTGTGCAGGTTCATGTGCATGACGTCGACGCCCATGTCGGCGGGTCTCACCTTCCCGACGAAGGCGTTGAAGTTCGCCCCGTCGAGGTAGACGTAGCCCCCCTTGGAATGGACGATTCGGGTGACCTCGAGGATGTTCTCCTCGAAGACGCCGAGCGTGTTCGGCACCGTGATCATCACCGCGGCGACCTCGTCGGTCATCGCATTCTCGACCGCGGCGGGGTCGAGCGTGCCCCGCGCGGAGGAGGCGAGCTCCTTCACCTCGTAGCCGGCGAAGTGGGCCGTCGCCGGGTTCGTGCCGTGGGCAGAATCGGGGACGAGGACGTACTTTCTCGGGGCGCCGGCCTTCACGTGGGCCGCGCGGATCATCAGACAGCCCGTCAGCTCGCCGTTCGCGCCGGCGGAGGGCTGGAGGGTGACCCGGCGGAACCCGGTGAGGGCGATGAGGGCCGCCTCGAGGCGGGCCATGAGCTCGAGGGCCCCCTGCGAGAGGTGGGCGGGGG
>CAZNSS010000320.1:0-5115 GCA_964575465.1 uncultured Holophagales bacterium
GGGCGGCGAGGGCCTCCGGCCGCCGGGCGAGGCAGCGAACGCGGTGTCCGCGCGCCGCGAGCCCGCGCAGGAGCCGCCCGCCGACGTAGCCCGTCGCACCCGTCAGGAGGATCAACCCGGGTTCGGCGTCTTCCGGGGATTCCGGCATGCGGACATCGTACAGCCCCCGTCCTCGCCACCTGTTCCGAACGACCGCTCAACCGCGGGGAGACGCGAGGACGCGCGAGATCTTCCGGGACACCGCCTGGCGTAGTGCGTGTGATGGACGCGCGCCTCGCCGAACGGATCCGCCCGCTCCAAGACGTCCGGCGCGAAGGACCGGGCGAGTTCGTCCTCTACGTCTGCGCGACGGCGCTCCGCGCAGAAGAGAACCCCGCCCTCGAGGTCGCGATCGCCGAGGCGAACACCCGGGGGCTCTCCGTCCTCGTCACCCAGGAGCTGACGTGGCGCGAGCGATACGCCTCGGACCGGTTCCACCGCTTCGTTCTCGAAGGGGTTCCCGGCCTCGCGCGGGCTCTCGGCGCGCGGGGAGTCCGGCACGTCTTTCATCTCGAGCGAGGGACCAGTGAACAGGCGAGCCCCCTTCTCGATCTCGCCCGCCGGGCGGACCTCGTCGTGACCGAGGAGTTCCCGACGGGCGACCTCGCGAGGCGACGCGAGCGGCTCGCCGCCGACGCCGGCGTGCCCGGGATCGCGGTGGACGCGGCCTGCGCCCTGCCGATGCGCCTCGTCGGGAAGGCCTGGGACCGGGCATTCGCATTTCGCGGGGCGACGGCCGCGGCGCGGCTCGAACGCCTCGCAGCACCGCTCCCCCGTATCGACCCGGAGACCGCTCCCTTCGACGGCGACCTCGGCTTCGAGCCGACGGTCGTGACGGCGGAGGCCGTCCCGGACCTCGTCGCCTCGTGCGCGATCGACTACGGTGTCGGCGCCGTCCTCGACTCGCCGGGAGGCGAGGCCGCCGCTTCCGCGCGATGGGAGGCGTTCCGCGACCGGGGGCTTCGGCACTACGCGGCGCTCAGAAACGACGCCGGAAATCTCGACGGGGTCTCGCGACTCTCCCCGTACCTCCACCTCGGGATGGTCTCGCCCCTGCGCGTGGCCCGCGAGGCGCGCGAAGTCGGAGGTGAAGGGGCCGCGAAGTTCCTCGACGAGCTCCTCGTCTGGCGCGAGCTGGCGTGGTCGTTCTGCTTCCACCGTCCCGACCACGCGACCGCGGGAGCGCTGCCGGCCTGGGCGCGCGAGAGCCTCGCTCGGGCTCAGGCCGCGCCGCGCGACCTCCCCCCGCGGGAGGCGATCGAGCGGGGCGTGACGGGCGACCCGCTCTGGGATCTCGCCCAGCGCTCCCTCCTGCGTCACGGAGAGCTCCACAACAACGTCCGGATGACGTGGGGAAAGAAGCTCCTCGAGTGGACGAGGAGCCCCGAGGAGGGGCTCGCCCTCGCCGAGGAGCTGAACCACCGGTATGCCCTCGACGGCCGCGACCCGTCTTCCTACGGCGGAATCCTCTGGTGCTTCGGGCAGTTCGACCGCCCGTTCCCGCCGGAGCGCCCGATCTACGGCCTCGTGAGGTCACGGCCGACGGAGGAGCACGCGAAAAGGCTGGGGCTCGAGCGGTACGGGCGCGTCGTGAACCGTCCGCGCGGAAACCCTTGAGATCGGCCATCCCCGTCGCCGGGCGGCTCCTCGGCCTCAGCCCGCGGCCGAACGCAGCACGTCGGCCTGAGCCCGGATCTCCTGCCGGGCGCCGTCCCCGAGCCGTTCGAGGTTCTTCAGCTGCATGAGCATCCGGGGGTTCTTCGCGAGAGTCGCCCGGTGACGCGCGAGGAAGTCCCAGTAGAGCGTCGTGAAGGGACAGGCGGTCTCGCCGGTCGAAAGCGCCGGGTCGAAGCGGCACGAGCGGCAGTGGTTCGACATGCGCTGGATGTACCGGCCGCTGGCGACGTACGGTTTCGAGGCCAGGAACCCGCCGTCGGCGTACTGCGACATGCCGAGGACGTTCGGGGCCTCGACCCACTCGACGGCGTCCACGTAGACCGCGAGGTACCAGCGGTGGACCTCGACGGGGTCGACGCCGAGGAGCAGCGCGTAGAGCCCGGTCACCATGAGCCGCTGGATGTGGTGCGCGTAGCCGTAGGCGAGCGTCTGGCGGAGGACGTCCTGCAGGCAGGCCATCTCCGTCTCGCCCGTCCAGTAGAAGGGCGGCAGCGGTCGGCCGGCCTTCAGCGCGTTCTCCGCGAGGTATCCCGGCATCCGGAGCCCGTAGACCCCCCGGACGAACTCCCGCCAGCCCAGGACCTGGCGGACGAACCCCTCGACCGCCTCGATCGGAGCTGCGCCCTTCTTCCATGCGTCCTCCGCCCCGCGGAGGACGTCCCGCGGGTCGAGCAGCTCGAGGTTCATCGCGGCGCTCAGGCGCGAGTGGTAGAGGAAGGGCTCGCCGGACCACATGGCGTCCTGGTAGAGGCCGAAAGAGGGAAGGCGGTGCTCGAGGAAGTCCTGCAGGGCCAGCCGCGCCTTTGCTCTCGTGACGGGCCAGTCGAAGCGCTCGAGGCTTCCGGGGTGAGAGGCGAAGCGCCGCTCGACGAGGTCGAGGACCTCCCGGCTCAGCGAATCGGGAGGGAACGAGAGGGGCGGGCGGATGAAGCCCGGCCCCGCGCTCTTGAAGCTCCCGCGGTTTTCCGCGTCGAAGTTCCAGGCACCTCCCACGGGGCGTCCGTCCTCCATCAGGACGCCGCTCTTCCTCCTCATTTCCCGGTAGAAAAACTCCATCCGCAGCTGCCTGCGCCCTCCGGCCCAGGCGCGGAACTCGTCGGCGGAGCAGAGGAAGTGGCGGTCGGGCCGGATCTCGAGACCGGGGACGGCGCGCCGGAGCTCCTCCCTCACGCGCCACTCTCCGGGCTCGACGACGACGACCCGCCCGGGACGAAGGGTTTCGACCGCCTTCGCGAGCTCTGCGCCGAGCGTCGACTCGGCCAGCTCGACGTACTCGACGCGGTCGCCGCGCCCGCGGAGCTCGTCCCTGAAGTGGCGCATCGCCGCGAGGAAGAGCGCGATGCGCGCCTTGTGCGACCAGACGTGCTCGCTCTCCGCGGAGACCTCCGCCATGAAGACTCGGTCGAGTTGCGAGTCAAACCCGTCGAAGGCGGCCGAATCCAGGTCGAGCTGGTCGCCCAGGACGACGACGAGCTGCCTCGTTCGGCTCATGGGAGAGCATTCTCCTCGCTTCCCGACCCGGGTCCCCTCGGGGCCGGGAACGGGCTCTCAGACTTTCGCGCCGGGCTGGCTCCCTGGCTGGTTCGCCTGCTCCTCGACGAACCGGTCGAGCTCCTCCGCCTCGGCCTCGATCGCCTGACGCCACATCGCCCGTTCGAGGGTGGAAACGAGATCGCGGAGGATCCGGAACTGGGCGACCGAGACCTCCAGGATGACCTTGAGGGGTTCCGATCGCACGGCGGCGTCGAGCGAGAGGTCGACCTTCCGCATCGCCCAGTCGGGGCACTGTCGTTTCAGTTCGCCCCGCTCGTCGCCGAGGACCATGACGTTCCTGTGGCGGCGGTCTCCGAGGATGCGGATGCAGGGCGCGTCCACCGCCTCGTCCGCGATGGGTTTGCCGGTCTCGCGCGAACGTGGCCGACGGATGAGTCCCCGGCGCGACGGGGCTCGAGAGATACTCTCGCGTCGTGAATGCTCCGAGCGAAAACCCGCGGTCCGTCCTCGTCGTCGGCGCGGGCGTCGCGGGTCTCGTCGCCGCCCGCACCCTCGCCGACCACGGCCTCGAGGTCGTCGTCCTCGACAAGGCCCGCGGCGTCGGCGGCCGCCTCGCCACGCGCCGCCTTAGAGACGGTGCGTCGTTCGACCACGGGGCCGCCCTCTTCGATCCCGTCTCCGAACCGTTCCGGCGGCAGCTCGGAGTCTGGGAGGAGGACGGGCTCGTCGAGCGGACCGGGATCGACGGCCGGGACGGCGTTCCGACCCGCCGCGCGAGAGGCCCCGCGACCTCCCTTGCGAAACACCTCGCGCGCGGCCTCGACGTCCGCCTCGGCGCGAAGGGAGTTGCCCTCGCCCGCGCCGGCCGGGGTTTCGCGCTGGCGCTGGAGGACGGAACCAGCCTGCACGCCCGGGCGGCTGTCCTGACGCCACCCGTGCCCCAGTCGCTCGAGCTGCTGGACCGGGGCGGCCTCCTTTCGGGGCTTCCCGACGCCACCCGGGCGGCGCTCCAGTCGATCTCCTACAACCCCGCGTTCGTCCTGATGCTCCGGTTGGCCCGACGCCTCGAGTCGTTCCCGTCTTCGGGGGCTCTCCACCTTCGCGATGGCGGCCCGGTCGCGCGGGTCTTCGAGAACGCGCGGGACGGGGGCCCTTCCCGCCTGTCGGTCTACACGCGCGCGGGGTGGGCCGCGAGCCGTTTCGACGCGCCGCCCGGAGAGGTCGCAATGGCGCTGAAGGAGGCCGCGGCGTCGGCGCTCGGTTTCGAGCGTTCCGCCGTCGTCGAGGAGGAGCTGAAGCGGTGGCGGTTCGCGCGCGCCGCGTCGGTCTTTCCCGAAGAGGCGCTGTTCGTCGACCTCGACGGCGCGCCCCTCGTCCTCGCGGGCGACGCCTTCGGCACGGCCGGCCCGATCGGCGCTGCCGGCGGCGCTCGCCCGCCCCTGGCCGGCAACACCGGTCTCGAGCGGGCGTTCCTCTCCGGTCTCGCGGCGGCCGGACGTCTCCTCGGCCTCCGAGGCTGAGCGGCACGGCAGCGCAGGCGATCGGTTACCTCGGGACGGATGCCGCGGTCCGGCGGAGGGAGGGGGCGAGCTCCGGCCGTCGCGCCGGTCAGGAGGATCGGTCCGGGCCCGGGGTCCTTCGCCGAATCCAGAGGGCTGACATGGTGCCGGCCGCAGCTCCTGGAGGGGGCGGGCCCTTCCCGATCTCGCCCGGCGCGTATATTTCCGCCTGAGGACATGTCGATGAGACCCTGGGCCATCCTTGCCTCGCTGGCCGCTCTCGCCGGGTGCTCGACGAGCACGACGGAACGCCTCCGGCTCCCTCCCCTCGAGACGGTTCCCCGCGTCGATCTCGCGCGATACGTCGGGACCTGGTACGAGATCGCCAGCTTCCCGCAGAGCTTCC
>CAZNSS010000321.1:0-5081 GCA_964575465.1 uncultured Holophagales bacterium
CGTGCGGGCCGCGGCGGTGGCGCTCCCCGTCGGCGTCGCGAGCGTCCTGACGACGCTCTCGCTCTCCTTCTGGAACCCGCTCCTCTCGCCGGACCACCCCAGGGCCGAGTCCGTCGTCTTCACGCAGACGAGCCCGGAGCTGATGCCGTTCGTCAAGGCCGTCCTGGCGCACTCCCGGACGGGGGCGGACCCCGCCGCGGCGGTCGCGGGAGAGGCCGTCTGGCCGCTCTCGTGGTACTTCCGGCGGCTGCCGATCCTCTGGTCGCTGCCCAACGCCGGCGACCGGCCGCCGTTCCTGATCGTCGACGACACGAAGCTCGAGGAGGCGCAGCGACTCGTGGGTGGCGACTACGTCGCCCGGCAGATCCCGCTTCGCGTCTGGTGGATTCCCGAGGTCTCGCGTTCCCCGCTCCGCCCGACCCCGCGGGAGCTGCTCACCTACCTCTTCACGCGCCGACCGTGGAACCCCGTCGGGTCCCAGAACGTCGTCGTCCTCACGCGGCCCGACGTCGCGAGGAGCCTGCCGCGATGAACCCTCCCGAGATCTCCGTCGTCCTTCCCTGCTTCAACGAGCTCGAGAACCTCCCGGAGCTCCGCCGGCGGCTCGTCACGGTGCTCGAGGCGACGGGGCGGACGTTCGAGATCCTCTTCGTCGACGACGGGAGCCGCGACGGCTCGTTCGAGGCGATGGCCGCATTCGCCGTGGAGGACCCGCGCCTGCGTGCCCTGCGGCTCTCGCGCAACTTCGGCCACCAGATGGCGCTCACCGCCGGCGTCGACCACGCCCGCGGGCGGCTCGTCGCGGTCATGGACGCCGACCTCCAGGACCCGCCCGAGCTCCTCTCCGAGATGCTCGCGAAGTCGGACGAGGGATACGAGGTCGTCTACGCCCAGCGGACGGCCCGCGAGGGCGAGAGCGCCTTCAAGAGGGCGACGGCGCACCTCTTCTACCGGCTGATGCGCCGGTGGACGAACGTCGACATCCCCGTCGACACGGGCGACTTCCGGCTCCTCGGGCCACGCGCCGTCGCCGCGTTCCGGTCGCTCCGCGAGCGGCACCGGTTCATCCGCGGCATGACGGCCTGGGTCGGCTTCCGGCAGGTCGCGGTGCAGTACGTCCGCCCCGCGCGCCTCCACGGCGAGACGAAGTACCCGCTCCGGAAGATGGTCCGCTTCGCGCTCGACGCGCTCACGTCGTTCAGTCACGTCCCGCTCCAGCTCGGGACCTGGCTCGGCTTCGCGGTCTCGTCCTTCGCGTTCCTCTACATCGTGGTCGTCCTCGTCCTGAAGGTCCTCGGGATCAACGAGCGGGGCTGGACGACGCTGATGGGGTGGATCCTCCTCCTGGGCGGGGTGCAGCTCATGCTCATCGGCGTGCTCGGCGAGTACCTCGGCCGGATCTACGACGAGGTGAAGGCACGGCCCCTCTACCTCGTCTCGGACGAGGCCGGAGGGGAGGGCGACGCCCCCGGGAAGGCCAGCTGAACGGCGTCGCGGTTCGGCTCGCGGTGCTATGCTGTCGTGACCGGAGGTATCCCATGCGGCGCGTTCTTTCGCTGCTCGTGCTCGGGCTCCTCAGCCTCCTGAATGGGCCGCTCGCGGCCGACCAGGTCGTCCTCAAGGATGGGCGGACCCTCGACACGAAGAAGCCGCCGGAGATCCGCGGGCGGCAGGCGATCCTCGTGCTCGCGGACGGAAAGCTCGTCTCGATCCCCGCCGCGGAGATCGACGCCGAGAAGACCGCCGCCCTCGCGAGGAAGACGGCCGAGACCGTCAAGGCGACGGGCACTCCCGCCGCCGCGTCGGCTCCCACGCTCGCCGGTGCCGCCCAGGCCACGCGGGACGCGAAGAAAGCGACGGTCGTCCTGACGGACCAGGACGTCGCGGGCGGCTTTCTCGAGCCGGAGGCGGAGAAGAAGTCCGCCGGGAGCGGGCGCGTCGTCGTCAGCAACGTCTCCGCGAAGAAGTCGGCGAACGGGACGACCGTGACGGGCTCGGTCCAGAACGTCGGGAGCGGCGCCGTCGAGGGCGTGGCCGTGACCGTCGAGGTCGTGGGGGATAAGGGCCAGACCGTGTCGAGCGCCTTCGGGCAGCTCTCGGCGGACGCGCTGGCGCCCGGCGAGAAGGCCACCTTCACCGCCGTCGTCGACGCGGCTGTTTCCGCGCAGAACGTGCGGACCGTCCCGAAGTGGCGCGCGAGCCGCAAGGAGTCCGAGGAATCCGGGACGGCCGCTGCCGGAGGCAAGCCGGCCGCCGCGAAGGGGGAGGCCCCCGGGGCGGAGCCGCCGCCGACGCCGGTGCCGGCGCCCGCGAAGGCTCCCGAGCCGCCTCCTCAGGTCCGGCCGCCCGACGTGGCCGCCCCTCCGGCGAACGCTCCGGTCGGCGCTCCCTCGCAGCCGGGAGGGACCTACGTTCCCCAGCCCTCCTCCGACCAGCCCAAGCCGCCCGGCGGCGGCGTCTGACCGGGAACCCTTCCGGGCCGAGATGGCCGCCGAGATCCTCCTCGTCGAGGACCGGGAGTCGCTCCGGTCGATGCTGGCAGAGACGCTGGGCCGGGAAGGGTACGGCGTCGAGGCGGTGGCCACGGGCGACGAAGCGGTCCGCCGGCTCGTCGAGGGGCGCCGCTACGCCCTCGTCCTCACCGACCTGAAGCTCCCCGGGGCGGACGGGCTGGCCGTCCTCGAGGCGGCGCTCTCCTGCGACGCCTCGCTCCCGGTCGTCGTCCTGACCGGCTACGGCACGGTGGAGACGGCCGTTGCCGCGATGAAGATGGGGGCGGCCGACTTCCTCGGCAAGCCGGTCGACGTCGATCTCCTCCTCCTCTTCGTGAAGAGGCACGTCGACGCCCGGCGGAGCGCCATGGCGCGGACCCTCCTCGCGGAGGAGGCGGGACTCTCGGGGATGCCGCGCATCCTGGGAAGCTCCCCGGCCCTCGCCGACGCCCTCGACCGCCTGCGGCGCGCGGCCGCGAGCGAGGTGACGGTCCTCCTCTCCGGCGAGTCGGGGACGGGCAAGGAGCTCTTCGCCCGGGCCCTCCACGCCCTCTCGCGCCGGCGCTCCGGCCCGTTCGTCGCCGTGAACGTCGCCGCGCTCCCCGAGGGGCTCGTCGAGAACGAGCTCTTCGGCCACGAGCGGGGCGCCTATACCGGCGCCTCCGAGAGGCGCGCCGGCCGGTTCGAGCTGGCCGACGGCGGGACCCTCTTCCTCGACGAGATCAGCGAGCTGCCGCTCGGGGCACAGACGAAGCTGCTCCGCGTCGTCGAGGAGAGGACGTTCCTGCGGGTCGGCGGGACCGTCCCCCTCACGGTCGACGTCCGGCTCGTCACCGCCACGAACCGGGACCTCGGGGCCCGCGTGAAGGCGGGCGCCTTCCGGGAGGACCTCTACTACCGGCTCGACGTCTTCCCCGTCCGCCTTCCGCCGCTGCGCGCCCGGAAGGAGGACGTCCCCGAGCTCGCGCGGCAGTTCGCGCGCACCTGCGGGGAGAACGCGCGAGGGCGGGCCTTCGAGCTGAGCCCGGCGGCCGTGGAGAAGCTCGTCGCGTGGGACTGGCCGGGGAACATCCGCGAGCTGAAGAACGTCGTCGAGCGCGCCGTCCTCCTCTCCTCGGCTCCCCTCATTCGGCCCGCCGACGTCGTCCTCGGCGCACCGGGCGAGGACGCCGTGCCGCTCCCCTCGCTGGAGGGGACCCTCGACGAGACCGTCGAACGCTGGAAGCGCGCGGGCGAGGTCGCACGAATCCGCCGGGCGCTCGAGGAGGCCGCGGGCGACCGCTCTCTCGCGGCCGCGGCGCTCGACGTCCCGCTCAAGAGGCTCGCCCAGAGGATGCGCGACCTGAGGATCTGAGCGGCGTCAGGGGCGCACGGGGGGCTCGGCGAGGGCCGCGGCGAGCTCGTCGTCCTCCGAGGGCTCGACCGTGCGGAGGTCGAGGACGAGCCGTCCCTCCGAGACCCTCGCGATGACCGGCAGCTCCCGCTCGCGAAGCCTCGCGGCGGCCTCCGCCTCGCCGAGCGAGGGATGCCGGAGGAGGACCCCGAACGACGGCAGGGTCGACTCCGTTCCCGTTCCGCCACCGGCGACCGCCACGAGCGGTGCCGCCTCCGCGTCCCAGCCGAGGGCGGCGGCCGCTCCCGCGAGACGGCGCGCGCGCTCTTCGAGGGCGGCGACGGGAATCGCGAGCATCCCGTGGAAGGGGACCTCCGCGGCGCGCCCCGAGAGGTGCAGGTCGAGCGTCGCCGCGAGCGCGGCCAGGACGAGCTTGTCGGGGCGGAGGGCCCGCGCGAGCGGGTTCCTCGCGCAGCGACCGACGAGCTCCGCGGTCCCGAGGAGGAGCCCCGCCTGGGGGCCTCCCAGCGTCTTGTCTCCCGAGAAGCAGACGAGGTCGGCTCCCTCGCCGAGCGCCTCGGCAGGGACCGGCTCGTCGCGAAGGCCGGTCTCGGCGAACCTCGCCGGCGCGCCCGCGCCCGCGTCGTAGACGAGAGGGACTCCCGCCCCGCGGCAGATCGCCGCGAGAGCGGCGAGGGAGACCTCCTCGGTGAAGCCGACGATCCGGTAGTTCGAGGGCCTCACCTTCAGGACGGCCGCGGCACCCGCGCGCACGGCCTCCGCGTAGTCCTCGGGACTCGTCCTGTTCGTCGTGCCGACCTCGAGGAGCGAGGCGCCGCTCCGGGCGAGGATCGAGGGGACCCGGAAGTCGCCGCCGATGGCGACGAGCTCCCCCCGCGAGACGGCGACGGGGCGCCCGTTCGCGAGCGTGTCGAGGGCGAGGAGGAGCGCGGCCGCCGCGTTCGTGACGGCGAGCGCGTCGAGGTCGTCCCGCCCCGGCGCGAAGAGCTCGAGGAGGAGGGGCCTCACGTGCTCGCCCCGCTTTCCCCTCCCGCCCGTCGAGAGGTCGAGCTCCAGCGTCGAGTACCCGGAGGCGCGGAGGACCGCCTCCCTCGCGGCGGCGGCGAGCGGGGCCCTCCCCAGGTTCGTGTGGAGGAGGACCCCGGTGGCGTTCACGACCGGCCTCGGGCCCGCGGGCGGGCGGAGGGCAAGTGAGGCCCCGGCCGCCGCGAGGATCGCGGCGGCGGCGTCGGGGC
>CAZNSS010000322.1:0-5080 GCA_964575465.1 uncultured Holophagales bacterium
CACGTTCGTGGACCCTGACACTGGGTACGTGTTCGAGTGGTGCCCGTGTCATCCGCGGGCGAAGCGTGGGTGGGTCCCCCAGCATCAGCTCGAGATGGAGCTGTCTCTGGGCAGGTTCCTTCTGCCTCGAGAACTCGTACACCACGAGAACCGGATTCGGGCAGACAACCGACTGGAGAACCTGCGCCTGTTCGGATCGACCTCGGAGCACATGCGGCACCACTGGGCGAAGTCCGGTCGCAGAGATCCAGAGACGGTCGCTCGAGTTCGGGCGGTAGCTGGAGACCGTTCAATTCCAGCGTCAACGCTTGGCCTGTCCCCGACGACGATCCGGAAGATCTGTCTCGAGAATGGGATCGAGTGGGCTCAGCGAGCGAAGAACCCGCTGGCGCTCGCGCTGACCGAAGAGTCGGTGCGTGAAGCACTACGTGGGCGGTCAACCCTGGAAGCTGCTCGATGTCTGAAGGTCCATCCCATGACACTCTACAACCGGTTTCCGTCGCTCCTGTCCAAGAGATCCAGCCCGGGGCGTCTGGACCTCCTCGCTTCCACGATTCTCGAGGAGTATCGGCGTGGGGAGTCGACCATGGATGAGCTCGCGGCGAAGCATCGGGTGTCGAAGCCGACGCTTTATCGCGTACTCCGGATCGCGAGAGGATCGGATGCCAGACTGGATGGCGCTGGACGCCGACGGCCCGGCCCTCGTGGTCGTAGACCTCCACGCTGACTCCGGGTGCCGTGTACGGGGCAACGGTACGAGTAACCTTCCGCGGACCCTCGAGAGTGAGGACGCTGTCTCCGGCCTCGATGAGCTCGATCGCCTTCTGCGTCCCGTCCGCCATCACGACCGGGGTGCCTACTTCGACGCAGAACTCCTGGCCGTGGTACTCGTCGGCGTCGGCATCCCGGTCGAGGTACCTGAAACGAAGACTGGCCCCGGAGGGCCAGCGCCAGGTGTACTCGCTGGCGGCATAGGAAGCGCCGGTGGTTGCGAAGATCTTCTTGGACCGGTCGATGACCTCGTCCATCTGCTTGTACGTCTTGCGGAAGAAGATGCCGCGGGCCTTGCCTCCCCAGCGCATGGCGTGTTGCAGCCAGTCGCCGAGGAGTCCCCAGGTCTTTCCCCCGCCTCGAGCTCCGCCGAAGAAGACGTCTGGTAGCGGGCATGTCAGGAGGAGCGTCTGAGGCCCGGGGTTGGGCGCCCACAGCACGTTCCGGCCGCCGTACTCGGCCTTTCCGGGCTCGATACCGCCCCCACCAAACGTCTCGGTATCCGACATCCCCAGAAAAGTCTAGGGCGCCATCCTCCGCAATGCTTGACGGTGCAACACTTTGTGCGACACACTCTGCACCCGGAGGTAGGAGATGGTGACCTACGTGAAGAAAGCGGCCTCGTTCAGCATCCGCATGACGGGGCAGGAACGGGAGTACCTGGATGCCCTGGCGGCCCGGTACGACAGACCCAGGAGCTGGGTGATCCGAAAGACGGTCCAGACGCTCGCCAAGCTCGAGAAGAACCGGCGGCAAGGCACCCTGGACGAGAAGGGAGCCGAGGCCCTGAAGGTCCTCGAGAAAGGCCTGAAGGAGCCCATCCGCATCGTGGATCCGTACGCCGGGGAGTAGGTGGAGGGGAAGTGAGCGATCGCAAGCACGAGCCGCTCTCCGACGACGTCAAGAAGGCCCCGGCCAAGAAGAACACCCGGCTCTGGTGCGGCGGCAAGGTCTACCGGGAGCACGTCTACGCCTGGAAGATGGGCGAGTACGACTGGGCCATCCAGTTTTGCACCAACTGCAACAAGGTCCTACAGCGGTGTCCTCCGCCGGCGTGGAGGACCAAGCGCCCGTGTTGCTGCGGCAAGCACAAGAGGTGACGAGTGCCGAAAACCAGATCCTTGAAGAACATCCTGAACGAAGAGCTCGAGGACTCGATCCTGCTCGCGGACGGCTTTGACGGCGCCTTCCTGGGCATCGCGACCCGCTGCGGGCAGCCGCCGGTGGCGGTCTACGACGCCGACCGCTGCATCCAGGTCCTGATGAAGGACGGGATGGAGTACGAGGAAGCCTGTGACTATTTCTCATTCAACGTGACCGGGGCCTGGGTGGGCCCGCAGACCCCGATGTTCGTCGAGAAGGTCGAGGGCTGGGAAGGGGGAGTCGATGACTGGACGAAGCCTCCCATGTGAGCCGCCTGACCCCTGGTCGCACGGCTGGGACAGAACGGAGAGGAACATCGCGATCGCGTTCGTGACGGTCGTGTTTCTCTTCGGCATGGCGATCGCCTACGAGATTCACCGGAAGGAAGAGCTCCACCGGGCGTTCGTCTCCGACTGCATGGAGGATGGGCACCGGCGCTACGAGTGCGAGGCGCTCTGGGGCCAGGCCCAGGGCGGCGGGCACACGGCTCCCCTCCCGACGAAATAGGGCTTGACCGATTAGCACGTTGAGCGTAGCCTTGGCGTTGGAGGCGCGTTATGGCACAAGACCCTCCCCAGGTGGGGACGAAGCGAAAACTGATCGTCGACTGCGACGACGAGACGATGCGGTATCTGTCCGAGCTCTCCTCGGCATCAGAGCGCTCCAACGCCTGGGTAGTACGGAGGCTCATCGCGATCGCGGCGTTCCGTGTTTTCCCTGGCATCGAGGCCGGCGCAACCGAAGTCCCGCCTGACCTCGTCGCACTCAAGGACCTCGGTCTTCTCGGGCTCGAGGCGTTTTCGGGCGACATGTGATCCGATGCCGAGGATCCGCACGATCAAGCCGGAGTTCTTCACCGACGAGGTGGTCGCCGCGCTGGATCCACTAGACCGGATCGCGTTCATCGGCCTGTGGCTCTACGCGGACAAGGGAGGCAAGCTCGAGTGGCGGCCGAGGCAGCTCGGAGTGAGCATCCTTCCCTACGAGAAGGGTGACTTCGAAAACAGACTCGACAGGCTCGTGCAAGCTGGTCTCATTGTCAAATATTCGGTCAACGGGCACACCTTCGCCAAGGTGAGAAATTTTCTCAAACACCAGAAACCGCATCTTACTGAGCGCGAATCAGTTATACCTGAGCCAGAAGAGATAACAGTTATCAAACCGTCTGATAACGGTTATCAAACGGTTATTAGTACGTTAAATAACGTTCTGATAACCACAGGAAAGGAAAGGAAAGGAAAGGAACATGTTAATGGCGACCCCAGGGTCGCCGAGCGTCTGTTCGCCGTTTTCTGGGAGTCGTACCCGAAGAAACGGGCCAAGGAGTACGCCCACCGAGTCTTCCTGAAACTGCCTCGCAAGGCGCAAGAGGAAGCCGCCCGAGTCGCGAAGGCCTACCGAGAGATCCGGATGGCTCTCCCCGAGGACGAGGCCGTGAAGTTCACACCCGAGCCGTCGACCTGGCTGAACAAGGGGCGCTGGGATGACCTCGACGTCCAGCGGAAGGCGGACGAGATGGGCCTCACACCAATCCCCGTGGACGGTGAACTCCCGCTGGAGACCACATGAACCTCGCCGAGGTCTCCTCCCGCCTGACCGTCAAGCACCGCCGAGGGGACACCCTCGACTGCGTCTGTCCGGCCCACGAAGACCGCGTTGCTTCCCTGACCATCAACGAGGCGCCAGACGGCAAGATCCTCGTGAAGTGTCACGCCGGCTGCGAGACCTCCTCGGTCCTCGCCGCGATCGGGATCGAATGGGCTGACCTGTGGCCCGACGACGGGAGCTCGGCTCCTTCCACGAAGGTACGTCCGATCGACCCGAGCATCGGCACGCCGACGGCCTCCTACGTCTACACCGACGAGGAGAACGATCCCCTCTTCCGGGTCGTCCGCTACGACATGGGGGAAGGGAAGAAGCGTTTCGTCCAGCAGAAGGCCACTGGCGAAGGCGCCTGGGCTCACAACCTCGGAGATGCCAGGAAGGTCCTCTACCGCCTCTCCGCCGTTCGGGAGGCTGCCGCACACGGCCGCCGCGTCCTGTACGTCGAAGGCGAGAAAGACGTCCACACACTCGAGAGGCTAGGCTTCATCGCCACCACGCACGCCGGAGGGGCAGGAGCGTGGAAGACCGACTACGCACCAGCACTAGAGGGGGCCGAGGTCGTCATCCTTCCGGACAACGACGTCCCCGGCAAGAAGCTCGCCCAGGCCATCCTCAAGGACGTCCGTGGATCCCGTGTCCTGGACCTGCCAAATCTTCCCGAGAAGGGCGACGTATCCGACTGGGTCGCTGCCGGTGGGACGCGGGAGACACTCCTGAAGCTCCTGGGACCAGAGATCTCCGACATGAACCCGGTCGGGTGGGAGCAGTTCCAGCAGGAGAAGGAGACCCTGACCTACTTCTGCGGCGACGTCATCGCAGATGAGACGGTGAACATCCTCGTCGCAGACGCCGGCGTCGGGAAGACGACCCTCGTCAACCAGCTCTGCCTCTCGATCGCTTCCGGCTATCCGTTCCTCGGGTTTATGAAGACGAAACAGGTCCCCGTGCTTCTTCTCGAGGCAGAAGGAGCGCGCTCTCTCTTCCGCGCCAGGGCTGAACTCGCACGGCAGGCCCTCCGCATCCCGGCGGAGTCACTCCGAGGGAACTGGTCGATCCAGTCCAGGTGGGTCTCGGACTTTGACGCCGGGAACCTGATGGTGGACACACAGATCCGGCGGAGCGGGGCGAAGCTCGTCGTCCTCGACACCCTCGGGTACTTCTTCGGGGACGGCGACGAGAATTCGGCGAAGGACTGGAAGAAGAAGATCATGTTCCCGCTCCGCCGTTACAGAGCCCTCTACGGCTGCTCCTTCATCGTCATCCATCATGAAGGCAAGCCGGGCGAGCTCCGCACCGGCCACCACAAGGGCCGCGGCACTTCCGCCATGTTCGGCGACTGCGACACGTGGTTCTCGATCGAAAACTTCGAGATGAAACAGGGTGAGAGCGAAATCATGTCGGAAGGCCAGAAGGAGGAGTCCGAGAACGAGAAGACCCTCTGCTGGTACAAGTCCAAGGTCGGGAAGAAACCGAAGCCCATCACCCTCAACCTCGACGTCGACAACGCCGTGTTCACCATCAAGACGAGCTCCATCCGTGAAGAGCTCGATGCTGCCCCGAA